>NZ_CATXCO010000071.1:0-10055 GCF_958366745.1 uncultured Romboutsia sp. | reverse complement strand
TTTCTTTAAGTATTTTCCTATATGCATTTACTATTTTGTCCTCCTTGTGATGTTGTATCTCTAGTATAAGTAATTATTTATGTAATGAGAAGGACATTTTTACGGACATTTTTACATATATCTATACAATCTCTACATACATTATCAGAGCACATGAAATCATATATAATAAACCTATAATTATTTTAATTTTATATATTAACCACATTAAATAGTTAATACATAAATAAAGCTACATTTTAGCTCATATCATAGTCAAAACTCCTATGTAATATGATCTAAAATGTAGCATCACTTTGTATGTCTTAGTTTTACGAAGTGTAAGCTTGCTCCATACCTGGGCTGAATAAGCGAAGGTTAATTCTGTAAAGCATCTCTTAACTTTTTTAATATTATATTTCTGCATATATATTATTTAAGAAATACAGCAAATAGCTCTATACTACCCTCTAGTACCATCCATTAATTATTTCTTTTTCATTATAATTATACAAATATTCATCTGTCCCATACATTAAGTAATTAACAAAACATTCCATAAGTTCTTCATCCTGCATAGCTTCTCCAAGCGAAGGATATTTAATACCTAATAACTCTGCATCTCTATATGAATCTTGTCCAAACTTATGCCATTTACCAACTCTATCCCTTAAAAAACCTCTTTTTTCTCCTACTATCTTTTCAAATATATCGCTAAATTCTTCATATACTGCATCTAGTTCAACAGGTGGAAGTACCTTTTCCTTAAATACATCTATCATTTTATTAATATCTTCAATTCCATTTATAATATCATACTCACTTACTTCTCCATCTGTAATTTCATAAATATCTATATCTGATACATCTGATAAAGATTGGATTATTTCTTTAGTATAATCTTTTATATTAAAATTAACCCACTCTAAATATGTATACTTATATGAGCTATATTTTGAGTTATTTTCTAAGATATTAAGTATAAAGTCTCTTTCTGGATCTCCCTTTTTATATTTACATAGTTTGTCTAAAAAAGTTTTGTTATACTTTCTTTTATTGCATTTAACTTCTATATTTTCAGTTTTAACTATATCCACTTTTAAATCTAAATTTAATATAAATTGCATTAGATTATAATCTAAATCAGATTCTATAATATATCCTGATTTTTTAATTAAATCTCCCAGTTTCATTCTGACACCCCTAATTATTAAAACAAAAGTGCAAGTTTTAACTTTAATAATTAATACTTACACTTTTGAGTTCTCTCTAGTTATAATTTCATTTAGCTTATTTTATATTCTTCAATAAACTAAAACTCCTTATGATATCCCTTCAATTACATTAATCTCTGCATCAGATATATTGTATAATTTATATACATAGTTATTTATATTCTTCTCACACTCTTCTATATTTAATAAAACATTTCTTTCATAGCTCTCAATAATGTTCTCAACTTCTTTAATTAAAGCTTTATAAATTTTTTCATCAAATGCTATCGGTAATTCTTTTATTTGTGGAGGCCCTATTCTTAAGTAACCTCCAGATAAAGATAATGAACTAAAGTATTGTCTATAGTAAAATGTCATTAACTTGCTATTTAGTATTCCTATTATATATCTTAAGTCTAGCTCACAATCATAAATTATACTTGTTGACTTACCTGCTAAGTATTCTCCTTTTTCATCTAGATAACACTCTAACTCTTTATTCATTCCACCTACAATAATCTTTGTACTTTTACTTTCATCATATCTTACTTTATTGATCTTATATATATCTTCATTAGAAATAGATGGCTTTAGATAATTATCTTTGATATATTTTGTATTTTTTATGCCCCATAAAGAAATATATCTATCTATACTTCCTGTATTTATAAATTTTTTCATTTCATTATAATTAAAATTGCATACATCAACTAATACATCTTTTATTTCATAAGCTTCTCCAACAGTAGCAGCACCTTTAACTTTAGCTATTTTTTCTAAAGTATCAAACTTTATCATTTTTTCAATTACATCTATCTTTATTTTATCATCTACAAAATATCTATCCCAATAAATATCTCTATAAAACATATCTTTATTAATTATAATTTTACTTTTAACTTCTTCTTTATTTTCCATAATATTTATATGAATATCATTCTTTTCATTTGATTTTTCAACTCTAAATACAACAGGATATACATCAGCTTCCTTAAAAACATCTACACTAGAGTAGTCTCTTAACTCTTTTACTGAATATTTACCAATATACGCCCTTAGTGCTTCACTATACTTAGCTCCAATTAATTTATTTGGAACTATATATGACATATTACCATTTTGTCTTAATAATCTTAGTCCTAACTCTATAAATATTATAAATATATCCCAATTACCTTTAGCACTATTGTATTTTCTCTTACAATATTCCCTCACTTCAGGTATATACTTCATCATATCTTCTGAATCTATATATGGAGGATTGCCTATAACTATGTCAAATCCTCCTTTTTCCTTAAATATCTTAGAAAACTCTAGCTTCCATAAGAAATACGGTCTTCTATTTGATTTTTTTTGCTTCTTTAATTCCTCTATGTCTTTAAATAAAAGTCCTTTTTCTCTATTTAGCTTATACTCTATTAAGTCCCATTCTTTATCCTCTATATCTTTTTTTATTCTTACTTTTTCACTATTTTCCTTTGTATCAAATAATTCACTTTGTAACCTTTGAATATCTTCAAGTAATTGATATTCTTGCTCTATTCCTATATTAGCTTCACTTCCTTGTATATTCATAGATATTTGATTACTTATTTCTTTTTTCTTTCTTTTAGGTCTTTCTTTAAGAAGCTCTTCATCAAATAGCTTTATTCCATTGAACTCTTCTATAAGTGAATTTCCAACCATTATATTATAATCTAAATTTGGTAGTGTATTTATAGTCCTAATATCAGCATCTACAACTAGTGATAGCCATAGTCTTAATTTTGTTATGTCAACAGCACTAGGTTCTATATCTACTGCAAATATAGATCTCTTCATAGCATTTTTCTTTAAGTCATATATGCTTTTCTTATTGTTCCTTATAAAATCTTCTTTTTCCCACTTATCTAAATCTTTTGTCATGTATTCAACAATAATACTTCTTGCTTTAACTATTTCATTTAGCATACCTAAAGGAAATGCGCCTGATCCAACAGATGGATCTGCTACTGTTACATTTTCTAATGCTTTATCTATAATTTCTAAATTATCGATTATAAACTTCGGCATTTTATAATCTTTTTTATCTCTTATATTTAAGTCAACGTCTTTTATTACTTCTCCGTATTTTATAAGAACTTCTAATGATGTAGTATCTATATTAGTTTCTTTATTTAAGTAATTTATTAAACATTCTTGACACATATAATGAACTATTTCTCTAGGTGTATAAAATGCACCTTTAGATTTTCTTTCTTTTACATCTAATAAATTCTCAAATATTTTTCCTAGCATTTCTGGATCTACTGCTACCTCTTTTTCAAGTGGTTCATCTTCATTCATTGTAAAGTTATACATATCAAAGAAATCTAGTAATCCAGTATTCTCATCATTGGAGAAGAATTCATCCGGTATTTCTATATTAGTTTTTTTCCACTCATATTTATAAATAGGCTCAAATAATCCTCCATTTAAAAATGGTATCTTACAGTTAAATCTCTTATAGTACTCATTAGGTCCTCTTCTTTCATTTAAGGCTTCATAGAATAATGGCTCTAAATATGAATTAAAAAAGTTTCCTTCATGATTGTTTTTACTATAACTATTAAATAAACCCCTTATAAATACTTTTGTACCATCTCCCCATTGTTTATCGTATTTTGGATTTCCTTTAAATACATTTGATAACCAATCAGCTTCTGTATTAGATAAATCATTTAATGCTTTTCTATCTAATTCCATTTTAGACTTGTCTGCATTAGATGGGTTAAACACCTTGTCCATAATTTCTTTAACATCTTCATTTTCTTTTGATTTTAATAGATTAAACTCATTTCTATCTACTAGTCCAAATGGCACAATTGGAACTCCAAGCCATCCTTTCTTCTGTAGGAAATATAGAAATGAAACTTGTCCCATAAGCTTTTTAGCAAATTCTTCAGAAAACTCGTTTACTTCTACCATTAATCTATTAGCTTCTTCTATAAATTCATTATTTGTTTCTAAAAATTCCTTAAGGTCTAGATACTTCTCTTTATACATTTTAAAGAATTCATCAGTAACAACCTCTACACTAAATACATTTTCTATATCTTCTACTGATGGTTTCTTAGAGTCATCAAATAACAGATTTCTAAGTTGTTCTTGAACTGTGTGATTTTTTAATTTTGGTTCAATTAAATAAGAATATCTCTTAGCCGGAGTTATAGTTTCTGTTGTTTGTAAATTTCCTGTTATCTTATTTACATCAAATGTATAGTCTAATTTAACAAATGATATTCTCCATATATCAGTATTTTCTGAATATAGTGCTACAACTGCTGCATCTGCACCTGTATCTTTTAAATGCTTAGCTATAAAGTTTCTCTGCATAGTTCTAGCCTTGTCTGGTGAATACTTTAATTTAACTATAGATGCTAATATTATTTTTCTATTTTCGTCTCTATATTTACCTATATCTTTAACATAGTCTATATAGTTTTCATATATACCTTCATTCTCTTTTTTAGCTACTGAGTTTATTCTATCTTTGGATTCTAAATTTAATAGATTTATAATAAATTTATTAAATTTAATTTCATCAAATTTTTTCATTTCGTTAAATATTTCATTTAACATAGTATATTTATTATCCATAATTTATCTCCTTTACAATAAATCTAAAGATAATACGACTTCTGTATTATAATCTTGTATTTCTTCTTTACTCTCTGAATTCTTAATATATGAATCTGGCACTAAATCCCATATTGTATTAAACATTTCTATAGGATCTGCTATCCCTTTTATCATCTTTACAATTTCTTTACCTATAGCTAATGGTATAGCTCCATCTTCAAATAAATCCATTAATTTATATATTTTACTTATTTCATTCTCTGTAAACTTTGGATATGTATTTAAAGCTTTAAGAGTTTTTATTATAGTCTTATCATGGCTCTTACCTTCTTTTCTAATAGGTGATATATCCATACTTTCCTCTTGTAAAGTTTTTACAAGTTCTTTTTTATTTTGTTCTAAATTTTTATAATAATTATTACTTATCTTATGATATTTCTCTTCTTTATCTGACTCCATAAGCTTCATTGCATCTAAAAATGTCATTTCTCTTGAAACGATTCCATCTGATATAAAGAATCTCTTCATATATCCCTTTCTAAAGAATGTAAGTGTTCCATCTGTATCTAAGTACTTAGCACTTCTTATTTTCCTAGGATAATTCTTTATTTTAATAAATAAAGCTTCATCCTCATCCCTTAAATCTCTTATTATTTTTAAATATTTAAGAGTTGAATCTTCTTCAAAGTCTTCCTCTTCTAAACTTTCTTTACTATTAAGCTTATCATATAAAGTTTTTCCAAATATACCATAGGTATCAACCTCTTCATCTTCACTAAGATACTTAAAATCCTCTCCTAATGTATCATGAAATGCTTGTATTTTAGAAGTTATGTTCTCTTCTAATGACATATGTTCTCCAACTTGAGCACTTGGGAAGAAGTTAAATACATAGATATTATCATGTTGTGTTCCAACACGATTTATTCTACCTACTCTTTGCATTATTCGAGTTGGATTCCAAGGTAAATCATAGTTTACGATTACATTTGCCCTATGTAAACTTATACCTTCTGCTAGTATATCTGTAGTTACTAGTATTCTAAAATCATTTTTCTGGTTAGTTTTAGAAACATCAGGATTAAAGTTTTCTTGTATAATGTCTCTATCTTTATTTTTAGAACCACCAGTAAATAGTATCGTTTGATTTTTAAAATGCATGTCTATATTTTTCTTTAAATATTCTGCAGTTTCTTTTGATTCTGTAAATATAAGTATTTTTGATTTTTTAAGAAGCTTATTATTCTTTAAATCATCTATAAATTTATCTAATTTAGGATCATTTTCTATAGGATCCCACATTCGTCTTATTCTTTTTAAGTTAGATAAATCAAATTCTAAATCTTCTATAAATATACTATTGAATTCATCCGATTTAAACTTAAATGCATCTTCTTTATCAACAATAAAGTCTAATTTTTCTTCTTCTCCATTATTCATTAGATCATACACATTATATTTTTTACTAACATATACAACTCCTGACTTGTACATTGATATAAAGTTTTCATAAGATTCTATAAATCTATCAAGAGTTTTATTAAAAGCATAGAAACTACTTTCTAATCTTTTTAATAATATACCTTTCATAAATCCGCCCATATTTTGCTGACCTGTTAATAAGGACTTATATTTAGGTGGAACTTCATTTAAGTATGTTAATGTTTTATATCTTGCGTAAGAAAGAACTTTTATTGTATCTAAAGTTTTATTGAATACTACTTCTACCTGATTATCAAACTCATACACTATTTTTTCAGGTGTATTCAATGTGGGGAATGTTAATCCTTGTGACTTTAAATCTTTATCGTAATATTTTATAATTTCTTTTCTAGTTCTTCTTACCATAATATGATTAAGTACCTTTTCTCTTATCTCAGTTGATACTTCTTTAGATACTTCTAAATATTCTGGTGTTCCTTTATCATATTTTTTTAATTTCTTTTCTAATTTTTTAAAGAATCCCTCTAAATCTTTCTGATTTGGTATTATATTAGAGTTCTTCCTATTTTGAAATAAATATATTTGATTAGCTATATCACTAATATAGTTGTTTTGTGGTGTAGCTGATATTAATACTACTTTTTTCCCATTACATATTTCATGTAACTTTGCATATGTATCATTATCATCATTTCTAAATCTATGAGCTTCATCTATAAATACATAATTATATGAATCTGCATCCATTTTCAATATAGAATCTAATTTTCCTAAAGATTCAACTTTTGCAGATACATCAAACTCCCATAAAACTCTTTCCCAGTTTTCTTTAAGAACTGGTGGAGATATTATAAGCTTTCTTCCTCTTAATCTTTTTGCCAACATGGCACCTATATATGTTTTACCAAGACCAACTACATCTGATATGAATACACCATTATATGTTTCTAGAATTTTTTCTGCCCTTGTTACTGCATGTAATTGATATTGAAGTTTCATAAATCCTGGTGGTAAACCAAGTGATTTAGCATCTACTTTATCTTGATTTATTTCTTCTTTAAAATATTCATATAAACACTTTAAGAATAATTCATATGGAGTTACATCTTCTCTTATCCAACTATTTTCTGCTTGCTCTATATATTCATCTGTTACATCCACTGATTCTTTCCATAGGTCTTCAAATTTATCAAGTGCAAATCTAACATCTCTTGAATCTTTTAATTCCACATTAAATTCTAATTGTCCTAATAGTCCAGCTTGAGAAAAATTACTTGATCCAGTTATTACTTTTCCAAAGTCTTCTGATTTTTCTTGATCTTTTCTCATTATATATACTTTTGCGTGAATTGGATGATGTGGATATACTCTTATTTCTAATTTTCCTGTTCTTACAAACTCTATAAATTTCTTTATTCCTATTTCGACTTCTTCGCTATCTTCCGATGTCTCTATATCATCATTAACTTCTTTTGAGTACTGTTCTTTAGCTTCCTTATTTGATGTAAAGTCTACTTGCATTTCATTATAAGCTGTATGTATCATTTCTACAGACTTTTTATCTAAATTAAGTCCTACTAATATTCTAGTTTTTTCAATATTTTCCATAGATTCATACATTTTATAAAATCCACTACTTCTAAAATATCCAACTAATACATCAAAAAATTGTACGTTGTTATTTAGTATTTTATTAAATCTATCGTGAAGTGTATTATTCTCTTCATTTGTAAAAAATGTTAAATCATTATAATTCATCTTTTTCCTTTCAAATTTTATTACTTTATAGTTATTTTTTATTACTTTAATTATACTACATTATTACTATTAAAAAAATATTATTGTCCTCTTTGTATTAATATACTATCAAATTTAGTACATTATTTCTCAACTTCTATATCATAAACATAATATTTATACTCATCATATTTTTAGACTTAAAAAAAGGATCATCCGTCCCAACACAAATACAATAATTCTCACTCTATCCATAACTATTACATCTAAATCCTGTATACGTTCCCATAAAAAATCTATCTCCCATATCTTTAATTATATTTAATATTATATAATTCACTTCATTATTAAGCATATAAACTACTTATATACTAATAAAAGGGATAGGTGGAGGGGGAGCAGAGAGCGCGGCGGGAAGTATGGTGCAAGCTAAGCGGAATAAATAGTGAGCACATAAATAAAGCTACATTTTAGCTCATATTAGAATATTAAAATCCTGTAAACATATGAGCTAAAATGTAGCATCACCTTGTATGCCTTAGTTTTTATGAAGTGTAAGTTTGCAACATACCGGGGCTGAATAACCGAAGGTTTAACACTTAAAGCTTACTAACCTAATACAAACAACTTATGCGAAGCATCTATTAATAAAGATCCTCCATTTAAAAATAACTTACTTATAATTAACAATATTTCTAACCTGAGCCTCACTAATCCCAAACTTTCTAGAAATCACCTTATAATCACCATCAAAAACTTCCCTAATCTTCTTATTTCTAAAAGACTTAACAAGACTACTCTCATTAGGAATATACAAATTACTACCTCCAGCTAACCTCACCAATTCCTTAAAAGCATCAAGTCCTATACTATCAACAATATCCATAACACTATCAGGTAGATCATCCCTAGTTAAACTATCTAACACTAAAATCCCCCCTCAAAAACATTATAACTATATATTCTATATCAAAATCAAAGCATCCTACTAAATTTATAAATTCTTTTAATATACTATTTAAACACTCCTAGACTAAATTATTATAAAAATTAACTTTACTAAAACAATATAGGAGGTAATACTATGAAATGGTATCTAGACTTTGGACATGGAGGAAAAGATTCAGGCGCAATTGGAACTAACAAAACAAAAGAAAGCGACACAGTATTAAAAATAGGAATGTTAATAAAAAATAACCTTGAACAAGCCTTTGAAAAAGTAATAACTACACGTGAAGAAGACAAATACTACTCACTAGATTATAGAAGCTCAAAAGCAAATAAAGAAAACTGTGACTACTTTGTAAGCATACACATGAACTCATCAACTAATAAATCCGCTAAAGGAGTTGAAGTATGGGTATATGATGAAAAAAGTAAACTATATACACTATCAAAAAATATCTGCTCTAACCTATCAAAAACAATAAATACACCTAATCGTGGAGTAAAAATTTCAAAATCATTCTCAGTACTAAGAAAAACTAAAATGCCAGCACTATTAATAGAAATAGACTTTATATCTAACTCATCAGTAGAAGCTTCACTAAAATCTGATAAATATATAAAAGACATATCAGATAGTATATCAAAATCACTACTAGCATTTGTAAATAAATCTATAGTTGATGATGGAATCTTTTATAGAGTTTGTATAGGTGAATTCAAAGATAAAAATGATGCTATTCAATTAAAAAACACAGCTATATCCAAAGGCTTTAATAACGCTTATATAATTTAATTCTTTATAAAATATTTTATTCAAAAACTTTAATATATCTCCAAACCATCTATTTCTATACTTAATAACAAGAAGAGATTACTCTTCAAATAAATAAATGGAGGTGGCTATATGGCTGTTAACGAAATGCAAAACCCATCAAGCCTAAGAATAAAGCTAAACTTAGGTATGGAAGATGGTAAAACAAAGGTTAGAAGCAAAACATTTTCAGCATTAAAATATGATGCACCTGCACAAGATGTATATGACGTTGCAGAAGCCTTAATAGGACTTCAAGAATATGACCAACTTGAAATAGCTAAGATAGATAACACTACTTTAGCTTAGTAAAAAGTCTGTTG
>NZ_CATXCO010000070.1:0-10106 GCF_958366745.1 uncultured Romboutsia sp. | reverse complement strand
ATATCATTTGGTGCTACTCCAACTTTAGTAGCAGAAAGTATTGAAAATCCTATAGCAATTATAAAACATCCTAATGCGATTAAAAACATTTTTAATAAGTAACTATACGATTCTACAGGAAGAACAGAAACTACACGGACTCCCAGATCTATAATTGGTCCAACTCCAATAACGCATATGATTGTACCGATCTTTATATGGTTTTTGTTTAATAATAATATTATACTAAATAATACTACTAAAATTATTCTATTTGCTGTTCCTGTCGTTACATTCATTCCAAGGTTATTTAATGTATTAGCTAATCCCTGTGTAAAAACTGTAAATGGATCTGAACCTATGTTCATTCTTAAAAATAAAGCCACTCCAAATTGTATAATACTCATTCCTAGCAAAAATAGTAGTAATTTTTTTATTGTCTCGGATAATTTTTTCATATAAACTCACTCCCCCTATTACTAATTTAAATCAATTATCTTCAAAATAACCTCTAATATACATCTTTATAAGAATATTATACTTTGTTTATAATGTCAATATATTATAGTTATTTTTTTAACAATGATATGGGATTTAATTTTGACGATGAGCTTGCTTTTATAAATTAGCTTGTTGTGTTAGTTAAATTTTACAGTAGTTGATGATATATACGATGGTTTTATACATGTAAGTATTAAAATATAGATATAATATTAAATATAATTGTAAAAATTTTAACTATTAATTCAGAAAAAAATTATTTAGTTTACTTAGATTAGAATATAAAAACTATTATAAAATAAAAATTATTTAGGAACAAATTTATTTATAGAGAATAGAATAAGTGAAGAAGTGTATAAATAAATTAAATTTAGTTTATGGGGATGATTATTATGCAGTTAAAAAGAAAAATTGGATTAATAGCAGCAGGGCTAATAACACTGTCTGGTGTATCAATAATAGAAGAAATATACGTATACGGTAATGAAAAAAATAAATCCAATATACAACTTGAAGAATATGAAATAAAAGACTTAGCAAATCTAATTGGAAAAAACAAAATAGATGTGGAAAATGTACTTGGTAAAGGATATGAAAAAGAAATTCTACAACAAGAAAGTAATGTATATATCGGATTTGATGAAAAAAGAGAAGTAGCTTCATTAATAAATATTTCTTTTGTAGAAGATGATGAATCTACATATAGAATAATATCTGAAAGACTATGGAATGAACTTGGAAAATCATCTTTAAAATTTGTATCATCGGATAATAAAGTAATAGAGACGTGGAATAAAGGTGATTTAGAAATAAATTTCAACAAAATAAAGGATTGTATATCAATAAAAATAAACTAAAGGATAAATTATATCAATAATAAGAGTAATTATATGATAGTATGCTATATAAAGCTGTAAAGTAAATAAAACTTTATAGCTTTTAATTATTTATAGAAAATATAAATTTTATTAATGCATAAGATGTTAAGAATAGAATTAAAAGTTAACATTTAAAAATGCAATTCATATAATAAAATATTGCACCACTTATATAAAATTTATATTGGAGGTACAAATATGTATGAAATAATAGCGAATTTATTAAAAGAATCTAAAAAGACAACTGTGATAACCGGTGATGGAATTAGTATAGATTCTCAAAAGATAGATTACAAAACAAGTGTTGACAATCAGGTTTATAATGGTATTAACTTATCAAAATTATGTAATAAGGATTTTGATAAATCAGATAATAATTTTATATCTTACTATAGAAATATATGTAAACAAATATCATTAAATAAACCAAATAAAGCTCACCATATAATAGAAGAATGGAAAAATAAAAAAATAATAGATTTAGTAATAACTCAAAATATAGATGGGTATCACGGAATAAAAAATGTGATAGAACTACATGGTAATATAAATAATTTTTACTGCACAAACTGTAAAAAGAAATTTAATAGTAAATATTATCAAAAGTCACATAAATGTAATAATGGGCATGATAATTTTGAAAAAGAGTATACAAAGTGCAATGGAACATTAAGACCAAATATAGTATTATCTGGAGAAATTCCAAAGTACCTAGAACTAGCATTATTTAATATGTATAAAAGTGATATAGTGCTAATAATTGGAACAGAAATGAGTATCTCGCCTATAAACAAATTACCTGTAATGGCAAGGGAGAAAGGAGCTAAATTAGTTGCTATAAATAAAGAACCGATTGAAAGCATAGCAAATTATATAAACTACTCTATTTATGGAGAAGATATAATAGATGTATTAGAAAAGTTAAATAATTTAATATTATAGATTAAATTATAAAATACATATAATTTACAATTATAGGTATTTTATTGAAATATTATTATAGCTTTTAATCTATTTTGGCATATTTACATCATTTAAAGGAAACAATTCTAGGAAAATAGCAATTATAATTATTGGTGTAAGATTATTTTAAAATAAGTCATAGAAAAAAGTATCAGCTAGAAATTTTTAGGTAAAGGCAATTTTTAAATTTAAAAATGGGTGAATACACATAAAAAAAGTGGGTAATTATTATAATATCAAGAAAATAATTTATATTAATATATATTGATTACTAGATAAAACAAGCATATAATCTCTATATACAAAATTTTGAAAAGGAGTTGGTTTTATGAAAGTTACTTTACCAGAATCAGCAATAAAAACATTAAAAGATATATTAAAAGATAATCAAGAAAGACCTCAAAATATAAGAGTATATTTTGCAGGAATGGGTTGTTCAGGAGCATCATTTGGAATAGCATTAGATGAGGAAAGAGAAGATGATGTTCACTATGACATAGAAGGTTTACATTTTATAATGAGCGAAGTTGAATACAGTAAGTATGGTGATGTAACTATAGAAGATACAGGATATGGTTTTAGAGTAGTAGTTGCAAATATGCCAGAAAACACAGGTGGTGGATGTGGCGGAGGATGCTCTGGTTGCGGACACTAATATATATATATAAATAAGTTACCTTAAAAACTAAGGTAACTTTTTTACGCCTAAATATACTATAATACTTTAAAAAATGTATATAATTTTTAAATTTAAATAATATTAATCAATTGGTTTTAAGCAACTGACCTGATTATTGGAAATATGAACGAAGCGAATTTTTTATTTAGTATATTAGTTATAAAAATCTATGAGTAATACTACATAAAATGGGTATAAATATAGTAAATAAAAATATAGTTCTACACGTATTGATTATTTATGGCAAAAATGTATATAATAGGTATATACTATGTATATTCATAAAAAATAAGAAAGGATATGATTTCAATGAAGATAACTTTACCAGAATCAGCAGTAAAGACGTTAAAAGACATCTTACAAGACAATCAAGATAGACCTCAAACTATAAGAGTTTCTTTCGCAGGCATAGGCTGAGGCGGTCCATCATTTGGTATTGCTCTGGATGAGCAAAAGGATAGTGATGTAGCTTATGAAGTAGAGGGGCTACAATTTATAATGGATAAAAACGAATATGCACAACATGGTGATATTGTTATAGAAGATACAGGATACGGATTTAGAGTAATTCCTGAAAGTATGAAAAATGATCAAGGTGGATGTGGCGGAGGATGCTCTGGTTGCGGACACTAAAATAATTAAAGGCGTGTATTATATGCACTCCTTTTTTATAATGTTATTAATCTTTATTTATTATATTTTTAGATATATCTATTATAAAATTATTATAATTATGCAGAGATAATTTTTATTTTAATAAATTAGGATAGAAAAATAATAAGTCAAGGGTATCACAAAGAACATAGAAAATATCAGGAAACAGTAATTGTAATAGAAATGGCCAATTTATTAAATAAATTTTAAGGACAGAAAAATGCTAATATCATATTAGATAGTAGCATTTTTTCTATTATATACTAAATTTTAAGGAGATTGGAATTATAAAGTACATATATATTTTAAACTAAAATTTATGAACTTATGCTATAAAATTATAGAATGAGAATATTATTAAAATAATATAGATAAAGTATTTATTATTTTATCTTAATATGAGATTAAAATTATCTTATAAAGTTTGTAAATATTTTACATTAAGCTTAAAGTGATTGAAATTGAGCTTTTAACTCTCTAAAACCTTCATTAAAATTTACCCACCATGATATATTATTTTTTTATCACAATTAGTATCATATATATAATTTATTTTGATTGTATAAATTACAAGGAACCTACTTATATAAGTAAATAAATAAAAGCATTGAAACCATAATAGCAAAAAATACAGTGATAAAAGAGAATAGAGAATACAAATTCTGAGAAAAATTTATTCAAGAAATTAAATAAAGCGGATTACTTAGTTAAATTTAGGAGGATACGATGAAAAAATTTTTAAAAAAGATATTTGTATTAATGACAATATGCATTAGTATACCATCTAATAATTTTATATTTGCAGAAAGTAATGAAGAGTCATATTTAAAAGAAAATAAAGCGATAACTGAAAGTTTAGGAACTAATATGATTTATGCACCTCACACAGGTAATGTAAATCTTGATTATCTATATCAAATGATACAACATCATAAAGGTGCTATTGATATGGCAAAAAATTTACTAAACAACGGAGGAGAAAATGAAGAGGTAGTTCAAATAGCTAAGGATATAATAAAAAATCAAACAATAAGTATAGCTAGTATGGAAAGCTTAATGAAAACTCTAATAGAGAATTTAACACAAGATAAAGTAAGGGAAGAAAAATATTTAAAAGATTATGAAAAAATTGTAAAAGAGATGATGTGTGGACTTGAAAATCTTAAGCCTACAGGAAATGTAGATAAAGACTTTTTACAATCAATGATAGTTCATCATCAGGGTGCGATAGATATGGTAAACTCAATAATTAAGTATACTGATAATGCTGAAATTAAAAAAATGGCAGAAGGAGAATTACAAAATCAACAACCTGAAATAGACAATATGAAAAAACTTTTTGACAGTATAAAATAAAAATAAGTAGCCAATAAATTATCATAAGATTATTGGCTATTTATTTTTATATACAATTACTATATGAAACTTTCTAATTATACAGTTATAAATATCGTAACCAATACTTATAATACCCTTCTAAATATAATTATATTTAGTATATCAAATAAATAAATGTTTATATATTATATTATAACTTAACGTTTAAAGGAAGGGGATAGTATGGCTTATAACTATGATAAATTTGATAAAAGTATTACCGAGTTTGTAAAAGAAAATAATATACAAAGTAGTACAGATTATTTATTAATAACTTCGCTTAAGGATAAATTTACCTATGTTTATGAGTATAAAAATGGATGGGAGTTAGAATACAAATGGAGTTCTACAGTTGGAAAATTGTCAACACCAACTATAAAAGGTGTATTTAGTGTAGGTATAAAGTACCCAGCTATAGGTGGAAATACAAGCTCTGTAAAATATGCAACAAATATAGTTGATGATTATTATTACCACTCTATAATATATGATGATAAAGGATTTAATATAAAAGATGATAGATTAGGAGTGGCAATAAGTCATGGATGTATAAGGCTTGCAACTAGTAGTGCAAAATGGATATATGATAATATTCCAGAAGGAACACCCATAATTATTAATTGATATATTTAATAAATTAAGTATATATTTGGATTAAGAATTAATTTTGTAAAATTATAAATTTATTGATACTAAATAAAGAAAATGGTAAAAGTAGGTGGAATTTTGAGGATATAAAAAGTTTTAGAGAAAAAATATATTAATATTTAGAATTCAAAAATACAAATTATAGAATAAAGTTATATAAAATATAGATATAAACTCTTTAAATCATGTTGAAAATAATATTATAATAGATAATGGGGATAAAATAAAAATATATATGAGGTGAGTTTATGAAAAATAAATATTATTGTCCATATTGTAAAGGGGAATTAGATGTTTTAGATGGCTGAGGAACAATAAGTTATTATTGCATGGAGTGCAATATGTTAATTTCAAGAAAGAAAATATTAACTGAAGAAGATGTTAAAGAGACTATTGAAAAAACGTAAAATTTGACTAATAATGCAAGATGAAAAAATAAACATTTAATATTCTGAAAATTATTACATCAAAGTGAAATTATATATATAATATATATGTATCAAAATAGAACTTAAATCATTAAAGATAGAGGAGCGAAAGTTAATAGTAGTAGTAATGAGATAAGCACAGTGACTTACTATGAAAGGAGCAATCGCCGAAGGTTACAGCTGATGCTTTAAAGCTGTAATACTGGTGATGTATAAAATATATGCATCACTGTCACAAATTATTTTGTGGTGAGCTATCATTTAAGTGTAGAGTATATTTGTATACAAATCCTTAAGTATAAGCTTAAGGATTTTTTATTGGGGGGAAATATATGTTTTCTAAAAAAATACCATTATTAGTATTGGCATCTATATTAAGTGGGAGTATGCTAGTTGGATGTAGTCAAACAGGAAATAATGTAGGGCAATCTGAAAATATAACTGCTAAGCAAATTTTACAAAATGAGGATGCTAGACTTGCTATATCTATGGCTATAGATAAAGCTCAAATAACTGATGTTATTTTAAATAACGGATCATTACCAACTAATGTATATGTTCCAGAAGGTTTGGCATTAGATGAAGATGGTAAGGACTATAGAGAAATAGCAGGGGAAATGGGATTTGAATTTGATCAAGAAAAAGCAGCAGAGCATTGGAAGAAAGCAAAAGATGAATTAGGATTTGATAATACAACATTAGAGTTTTTAACAACAGATTCAGATACAAGTAAACAAATAGGTGAATATATACAAAATCAATTAGAGCAAAACTTAGAAGGTCTAACTATAGAAATCAAGCAAGTTCCATTCAAACAAAAACAACAATTAGAATCACAAGGTGATTTTGAATTACTATACAGTTCATGGATAGCAGATTATCCAGACCCATTAACATTCTTAGAAACATTCACAACAACTGGCAAATTTGGATCAAATAGTGGATATAATAGTGCAGAATATAATAAATTAGTTGATGAAGCTAAAAACTCATTAACACTAGCGAATAGCTGGAAAAAATTTGCTGAAGCTGAAAAGGTTTTATTAAACGATGCATATATATCTCCAGTATATCAAAGTAGCTCTGCATACTTAGAAAAATCTACAGTTAAGGACATAGTTAAATCTGCATATGGAGCTAGAAATACTTATAAATGGGCTTATGTAGAAGGTAAAGATAGCTTCAATATAACGAGTAGTGCAGATTTACCATCATTAGATGCAAGTAAAACTACAGATTTTTATTCTTTTGATGTTTTAAATAATATTATGGAAGGTTTAACAAGAGTAGATTTAGACGGTAAAGTAGTAGAAGGTATGGCAACTAAATGGGAAATAAGTGAAGATAAAAAAACTTGGACTTTCACTATAAATGATAAAGCATACTGGAGTAATGGTGATAAGGTTACAGCTCATGACTTTGAATATGCATGGAAGAGAACTTTAAATCCAGAGACAGGAAGTCAATATGGATTTATATTCTATGATTTAGTTGGTGCAGAAGATTATAGTTTAGGTAAATGTAGTGCTGATGACGTAGGTGTTAAGGCACTTGATGATAATACATTACAAGTTACTTTAGTAAGACCTGTTAACTATTTTTATAGGCTTGTAGGATTCCCTGTATTCTTCCCACAAAATCAAAAATTTGTTGAAGAAAAAGGGGATAAATATGGAACTACTAAAGATGATATATTATCTAATGGACCATTTGAATTAACTAGATGGAAATTAGAAGACCAATATACAATGAGTAAAAATGAAAAGTATTGGGATAAAGATGTAGTAAAATTACAAACTATAAATACTAAGATAGTAAAAGACTCTTCAACTGGAATAAATCTTTATGAAGCTGGAGAAGTTGATTCTATAGATTTGGCTGCAGAACATGTTGATAAATTCAAAGAGAGCCCAGAATTTAAATCAACTAAAAATGCAACTACATTCTTTATATTGATAAATGCTGGAGAAGAATAAATTTTAATATAAAAAATAAAAGGAATTATATTAAACTATTTTAAGGTAATTCCTTTTTACTTGCGTAGATTAAATAGTTTAAAAAAACTTAATATGATATAATTTATATAGTCACAATAGGGGGGATATTATGAAATATATTTTTAAGCTTATAGAGTATATAAATGAAACAAATATATTAAGTTTGGCTACATTAATACTTACAATTGGCTACTTAAGGTATTTATACAATAAAAAAGAAGAAGTTGAAGAATATTTAGGATTTAAATTAGTTGGGTTTCATATGTTAGGATTATTTACATTTAGTTTTAATTTTGAGTATATTAAATTTGTACTACCAATAGGATTTATTATATATCTACTATTTATGAAAAATAAAGAACGAAAAAATAATATAATAAAAAAGAAAGCAACAGTATTTGGATTTATTATACTTTGCTTAGTGGGAATAAACTCAATTATATACAACAAAGTAGAGTATAGAGATAGAGTAATACCTATGGAAAGTATAAGCATGGATTCTTTAAAAAATAATTATAAAATATTAAAAAAAGAATTAGGTATAGATAATCAAGCATTTATAGAAAAACTTGACTTAGATTACAACAAAAATAAAATAAAGATGATAAGTTATACTGTAAAAGATATAAATAATAATAAATATTACTATATATCAGATAATACTAAATCATATAATGTCTATATAAGTAAAATCTATGATTATGATGAAGAAGATATGCTTGTGTTTAATCCAATGGAATATAATATTGATATAGAACAATTTTTCGATATAATAAATAATGTTAAATTTAAAGAAGATAAAGATGCAGATTATTATACTATATTATACAGAAATGAATTAATGTCTTATGAGGAAATTGGTAATTTATATACTATAGATTTTAATGATTACTCAACTAAAAAATTAAAGTCTGAATATCCAATATATGATGCTGCTCAGTTTAGTCATATGCCTATGAAAAGGACTGGTAAAGGTTCATGGGAAAGTATGGAGTCATACACATATTTAATGGATTATAAGGTATATGAAAATAATGAATAGAATAAAAAGGGAGCAAAATTTTGCTCCTTTTTTACTTTATGAAAATAAATCTATTATATCTTTATCGGATAAACTCTTAAGAAGTCCACTATTAGATAAATCATCATTTATAAAATCTTTTATAAGCTTATCTTTATTTTCTTGAAGTTTAATTATATTTTCTTCAATAGTTCCCTTTGCGATAAGTTTAATAACATGAACCACATTTTTTTGACCAAATCTATGAGCTCTATCGCTAGCTTGATTTTCAACAGCTGGATTCCACCAAGGATCAAAGTGAATTACAACATCAGCACTAGTTAAGTTAAGACCACTTCCACCAGCCTTTAAAGATATTAAAAATACTTTAACATCTTCGCCTTCATTAAATTTATTAACAAGATTTAATCTTTCTAAAGCATTAGTTTGTCCATCTATATAATAATAATCTATATTATTTTTAGAAAGCTCTTTACCAATATTTTTTAAAACAGAAGTAAACTGAGAGAATAAAAGTATTTTATGATTATCCTCTATATAATCTTTTAATATTTCAAGAGTAGCTTCGGTTTTTGAGCTTTTTTTATTATAACCTTCTATTAAAACACTAGGATCTAAACATAATTGTCTAAGTTTTGTTAAATAAGAAAACATAGTTATCTTATCTGTTTTGATATCTTTATTATTTATTTTTTCTTTAATTTCTTCCACATAAGCACTGTATACTTTTCGTTGATCTTTATTAAGCTCAACGAAAAACTTATTCTCTATTTTATCTGGAAGTTCAGTCATAACTTGAGATTTAGTTCTTCTAAGTATAAATGGTTTTATAAGTTTTCTAAGATTATTAGCATTATATTCATCATATATAAACAAATCTTGGAACTTATTTCTGCTATATAAATATCCAGGCATTACAAAATCAAAAATAGACCAAAGCTCAAGTAAGTTATTTTCAATAGGTGTACCAGTAAGTGCAAA
>NZ_CATXCO010000069.1:0-10254 GCF_958366745.1 uncultured Romboutsia sp. | reverse complement strand
TTGTCTACTTTTCTTCTAAAAAGGAGGTTTTTGTATTGTCAAGTTCAAGTAATAAAAAGCGTACAATAGGCGAAAAGAACTTAGACTATAGAAAAATATTTCTAGGAGTAGATGTTAAATTCAAACTAGAAAATGGTAAAAAACTTATACCTATTGGATTTGATAATGGAGCAACAACACCAGCTCTAAAATGCGTATTTGACGAGGTATATAATAATTTATTAATATATGGCTCGATAGGTAGAGGTCAAGGTCCAAAAGGCGAACTATCAACAAGAAAATATGAAGAGTCTAGAGATAAAGTGTTAAAATTTTTTAATTTACAAGACACAAATACTCATACAGTTATATATACAAAGACTACAACTGAATCTTTAAATATCTTAGCTAATATACTAATAAAAAATAAAAATGATAAAGTACTAACAACTAGAATGGAACATCATGCAAATGACCTTCCTTGGAGGAAAAATGCTACGGTTGAATATGTAGATGTAGATGAATTAGGAAGGATAAAAATAGAAGATATAGAAAATAAACTAAAAAAAGAAAATGGGAATATAAAAATAGTTAGTGTAACTGGTGCATCTAATGTAACAGGGTATATAAATCCAATACACGAAATAGCAAGACTTGCACATAAATATGGAGCAATAATTGTAGTAGATGGAGCTCAATTAGTTGCACATAAAGAAGTTGATATGAAAGGTAAAGATCCTTCAGAGCAAATAGACTTTTTAGTATTTTCAGCTCATAAAACATATGCACCATTTGGAAGTGGCGTAATAGTTGGTCTTATAAAATATTTAGATGTTAAAGAACCTTTTGTAAAAGGTGGAGGATGTGTAGATTACGTATTTGATGACAACGTAATTTGGAGTGAGCCACCAAGTTTACATGAAGCTGGAAGTCCAAATTTTATAGGAGCAATGGCTATGGTTAGAGCATTAGAAGAATTAAAAAAAATAGGATTTGAAAATATATATAATCATGAAAGAAAAATTAAGGACTACTTGATTGAAGAAATGAAAAAAATTGATAATGTAACAATATATGGAGATACTGAAAATACTGAAGATAGATTAGGTGTTATATCTTTTAATATAAAGAACAAAGATTGTTATAAAGTAGCTGATATATTTGCAAAAGAAAGTGCAGTGTCGCTAAGAGCAGGTAAGTTTTGTGCACATCCATATGTAGCAAGATTATTAAAAGTAAGTAATAGTTACGAAGAATATGAGAAAAATCTAGATGATGCTGATTTTGGCATGGTTAGGCTAAGTATAGGATTGTATAATACAATGGAGGAAGCAAAAATATTTATAGACGAGTTAAAGAGAATTGCATTGGATATATATTGAAAAAAGTAGCCAAAATTATGGCTACTTTTTTTATAAAATAAAAATAAAAAATTTTATAGGAAAGTGTTTACAGAATGATAGTAAACGATTACTATATAGATATAAGGTTATAGTAATCGTTTACTATAATGGTTATAAAAAGTATATAGATTAAAAAAGGGTTTATTTACTCTTATAAATTTAATAAAAAATATATTTAATCAAAGGAGTATTGAGATGATAAATAAGTTAAAAGCAGATTTTAAAAGAATATTTGAAAGAGAAAGTGAAGAAGTATTTTTCTCACCAGGTAGAGTTAATTTAATAGGAGAGCATACAGACTATAATGGAGGTCATGTATTCCCTTGTGCTCTATCATTTGGTACTTATGGAGTAGTAGCGAAAAGAAATGATAAAAATGTTAGAATGTATTCTTTAAACTTTGAAGATATAGGAATAGTAGAATTTAACCTAGATTCTATGGAATATAATGAAACACATGATTGGGTTAATTATCCAAAAGGTGTAGCAAAAGTTATACAAGATAAAGGCAATAACATAGAACATGGTCTTGATATATTAGTATATGGAAACATACCAAATGGAGCAGGTCTTTCATCTTCGGCATCACTTGAATTATTAATGGCAGTTATATTAAATGATACATTTAACTTTGGAATAGATACAGTAGATATGGTTAAATACTCTCAAGAAGCTGAAAATAAATTTATAGGTGTCAACTGTGGTATAATGGATCAATTTGCAATAGGTATGGGAAAAGATAGATGTGCAATATTACTTGACTGTAATACATTAAACTATAGATATAGTGAAATAAATATGGAAGGATACTCTATAGTTATAGGAAACACTAATAAAAGAAGAGGTCTAGCAGACTCTAAATATAATGAGAGAAGAAGTGAATGTGAAAGAGCATTATCTAATCTTCAATCTAAACTAAATATAAAGTCATTAGGTGAATTAAGTGAAGAAGAATTTGAAACTAATAAAGAATTAATAGAAAATGAAATAGATAGAAAAAGAGCAAAACATGCTGTATATGAAAATCAAAGAACATTAAAGGCTGTTAAAGCATTAGAAGATAACAACTTAGAATTATTTGGACAATTAATGGTTGGTTCTCACGTTTCTTTAAGAGATGATTATGAAGTTACGGGAATAGAATTAGATACATTAGTTAGTTTAGCACTTAAGCAAGATGGTGTAATAGGTTCTCGTATGACAGGTGCAGGATTTGGGGGATGTACAGTAAGTATAGTTAGAAATGAAAGTGTAGGAAACTTCATAGAAAATGTAACTAAAGGATATGAAGAAGTAATTGGATATGAACCAACATTCTATGTTGCTAGCATATCAAACGGAACTAGAAAAATAGGATAAATATAACTTATTAGGAGGAGATATAAATGTCAGTATTAGTTTGTGGTGGAGCAGGATATATAGGAAGTCATACAGTACACCAACTTATAAAAAATGGTGAAGATGTTATAATAGTAGATAATTTACAAACAGGTCATATGGATGCAGTTCATAAAGATGCAAAGTTTTGTAAGGGTGATATAAGAGATAAAGATTTTTTAAGAAGTGTATTTAAAGAAAATGATATAGAAGCAGTTATACATTTTGCTGCAAACTCTTTAGTTGGGGTGAGTATGACTGATCCTTTAAGTTACTTTGATAATAACGTATATGGAACACAGGTACTACTTGAAGTTATGGTTGAATTTGATGTTAAAAAAATAGTATTTTCATCAACAGCAGCAGTATATGGTGAGCCAAAGCAAATACCAATACTTGAAACAGATGTAACTAATCCAACTAACACTTACGGTGAAACTAAGTTAGCTATGGAAAAAATGATGAAATGGACTGATTTTGCTCATGGCATGAAGTATGTATCTCTTAGATACTTTAATGTTGCTGGAGCATTAGAAGGTGGATTTATAGGAGAAGACCATACTCCAGAAACTCATCTTATACCGCTTATACTTCAAGTTCCACTTAAGAAAAGAGAGTACATAACTGTATTTGGGGATGATTATGATACTCATGATGGTACTTGTATAAGAGACTATATACATGTTATAGACCTAGCTAATGCTCATATAAAAGCACTTAACTATTTAAGAGAAGGAAATGAAAGTAACATATTTAATTTAGGTAGTGGAAATGGATTCACTGTAAAAGAAATGATAGAAGCTGCTAAAGAAGCTACAGGTGAAGAAATAAAGGTTGTTATAGGAGAAAGACGTTTAGGAGATCCAGCAAAACTTGTTGCATCAAGCCAAAAGGCAAAAGAAATACTTGGATGGACTCCAGAATTTGATGATGTTAAGACAATGATAGGGGATGCTTGGAATTGGCACAAAAACCATCCAAATGGATTTAACAACTAGGGGGATATTATGAATATAAATTACGAAGTTAATAGATTAATAAATTTTGCAGTTCAAAATAATTTAATAGATGAGTTAGATGCAGTTTATGCATCTAACTTATTACTAGAAGTATTAAACTTAGATGAATTTGAAGAAGTTGAAGTTGATGAAAAACTTCAAACAGCAACACCAATACTTGAAAATATGTTAGACTATGCAGTTGAAAAAGGTATGATAGAAGATACAACAACTGAAAGAGATTTATTTGATACAAAAATAATGAATGCTTTAATGCCTAGACCATCAGAAGTAATAAAAACTTTTAATGAAAAGTATAAAAACAATAAAGAAGAAGCAACGGATTACTACTATAAAATGAGTATAGCTTCAAATTATATAAGAAAAGATAGAACTGATAAAAATATAGTTTGGAAAACTCCAACAGAATATGGTGATTTAGATATAACTATAAACTTATCTAAGCCTGAAAAAGATCCAAGAGATATAGCAAAAGCAAAACTTATGAAATCTACTTCATATCCTAAATGTTTATTATGTAAACAGAATGAAGGATTTAGAGGAAATATAAATCATCCAGCTAGACAAAATCATAGAATAATACCTATGGAATTTGCAGGAGAAAATTGGTTTTTACAATACTCTCCATATGTATATTACAATGAACACTGTATAATACTTAATGCAAAACATACTCCTATGAAAATATATAGAAAGACATTTGAAAACTTATTAGGATTTGTAGAAAAATTACCACACTACTTTGCAGGTTCTAATGCAGATTTACCAATAGTTGGTGGATCAATACTTTCTCATGATCATTACCAAGGTGGACACTATACATTTGCAATGGAAGTTGCTCCAATTGAAGAAACTTTTGAAGTTAAAGGATATGAAAATACTAAAGTTTATCGTGTTAAATGGCCAATGTCTGTTATAAGACTTAATGGAGAAAATAAAGAAGAAATCATAGATTTAGCAGAGCATATATTAGATAAATGGAAAAATTACTCTGATGAAAGTGTTGAAATACTACATGAAACAGATGGGGAGCCACATAATACTATAACTCCTATAGCAAGAATGAAAAATGGTAAATATGAACTTGATTTAGTACTTAGAAATAATCGCACAAATGAAGCTCATCCTATGGGAATATTCCATCCACATAGTGAAGTTCATCATATAAAGAAAGAAAATATAGGTTTAATAGAAGTTATGGGACTTGCTGTACTTCCTGCTAGACTTAAGGAAGAATTAAATACTTTAAGTGAACTTTTAGCTGCAGGAGTTAAAGATATAGATGAAAACAAAGAGTTAAATCATCATAGCTATTGGTATAAACATATAGTAGAAAATTATGACAATATAAATAAAGAAAACGTTGATAAAATACTTAGAGATGAAGTTGGTAAAAAATTCTCTATAGTACTTGAGCATGCTGGAGTATTTAAGCGTGATGAAGAAGGTATAAAAGCATTTAATAAATTTATAAACTCATTATAAGGAAATTTTAATTATGAAAACAACTATAGTAGATGTAGCAAAAGCTTGTAATGTTTCTGTAGCCACAGTGTCAAGGGTTATAAATGGAAATTATCCTGTAAAAGAAGAAACAAAAGAAAAAGTATTAAAAGTAATTGAAGAACTACAATATCAACCTAACACACAAGCTAGAGATTTAATAAAAAAGCAATCTAGTACTATAGGTGTAGTAGTTCCTAGTATTAGTAATATGTTCTTTACTAATGTTATAAATGGAATAGAGAGTTATTTTGAAAAATCAGACTACTCAATATTTTTATGTATAACTGAACATGATAAAGATAAAGAAATATCAAGAATAAATGAGCTTATATCAAGAAATGTAGCGGGTATAATAGTTGTTGACCCAGGTATAGATAATGTAGAATCGAAATATTTTGATAAAATAGCAAGATTCATACCAATGGTATTTGTAAATAGATATTCAGAAAGTTCACATATATCATCAGTATATAATGATCAGGAAAATGGATCAAGGCTTGCTATTGATTACCTTCTATCTAAAAGTCATAAAAATATTGCATTTATTCGTGGAGATAACAGTTATTCTTATGATATAAAAGAAAAAGTATATAAAGAAATGATGAAAGATATAAACAATTTCAAAGAAGAGTTTATAGTAAATATAGGTCATGGAAATAGTATACAAACAGTTAATAAAACTATGGAAAAGGGAATAAAGTTATTAAGTTTAAATAAAGATGTAACGGGAGTATTTGCTTGTAATGATCTTATGGCTATAGGTATTATGAATGCATGTAAAAAGCTTAATATAAATATTCCAAAAGATCTGTCTATAGTTGGATATGATAATATTGAACTTAGTGAAATGATAGAGCCAAAATTAACAACAATAGATCAAAATATGTTTTTACTAGGTAAAAACTCAGCTATATTATTAAATGAAAAGATAGAAAATAATAATAAATATAGCAAGAGTATAGTACTGAATAATCATTTAATTAAAAGAGATACTTAAAACCTATGGGGAAAATTTACCCCATAGGTTTTTTATATACAAGGTAATTATATTATAAAAATACATATGGAAAGACTCTGTATAATAGATATATCAATAGTTTTATAAGTGTAAAAAATTATATTTTAAGCAATGGATTTATCTGAAATTATTTGCTAATACATCGCTTAATCTAAGCGTATTTTGTATTTATAAAAAAATTATAAAAGTTAAGGTTAAGTTAAGGTTAAAGCTAATACTAATATAAACAAAATAATTTAAGGAGGACAATATGAAACTAAATAAGAAAAACATAATATTAGCATCAATATTAGGATTAACATTAATAAGCTCTAATTTTAATTTATCCAATGCACAAGAGTTAAGCACAGAACCAAAAAATTCATGTGAGCAACAACATCCAAATGGTAAGATGATGCATAGAAGGAGCATATTTAAGGAAAGTGTAGAAAAATTAGAAGTAGAAGGTGTTCTTACTCAAGATGATATAAAAAGTATAAAAGAGTATTGTAAAGAACAGATGATTAAGAAAGAAAAAGAAAAATCTATTGAACAAGTTGAACAAATGGTTAAAGATAATGTAATAACTAAAGAAAAAGGTGAAAAACTTAAACAAGCTATAACAAATAGTAAAGGAGAATAATAAGAAAAGGAACTCTTGATAATAATTCAGAGTTCCTTTCTATATATTAATGTATCATTAGATTTTTAACATTACTTCTTATTTGATTTTTTAGTTTTATTAGATTTATTTTTTATATCTTTCTTAACAGATTTACTTTCTTTAGAATCTTTAGGTTTTCTAGTTTGTTTAAATGCAGCATCAACAAGTTTACCTTCTCTTAAATCTTTTTTCTTTATATCTATATTAAAGTTTCTCTTGTAATCTCTTATAGTAGATAGATTTTGATTAGTAACGATTGATATAGCATCACCTTTTCTATTTCCTCTAGCAGTTCTACCACATCTGTGAACATATTCATTTTTTCCTAGTGGGAAATCTAAGTTAAATACATGAGTAACATCAACTATATCAAGACCACGAGCAGATAAATCTGAAGAAACTAATATTTTAGATTTTCCTATTTTAAAGCTATTTAAAGCATTTTTTCTATCTTCTTTAGTCATTCTACCATATATACCAACAGCTTTGTAGCTATGATAGTTTAATTTTGCAGTTATAACCTCTATACTATCTTCGTCATTAACAAAAACTATTGCACGTTTTGGATTAGTAGCGGCGATAGCTTTTCTAAGTAATGTAAACTTATCACGTCTATCTCCATGTAAATACATATGATTTATATTTGGATTTATAGGCTCTTCATCTATTTTTATAACTTCAGGCTCTTTCATTACATTGTTTAATATATCTAAAGCGGTTTCATTTAAACTAGCTGAAAATCCTAGAAGCTGTCTATCTCTTAATGTAGTTTTAATTATGTCCTTTACAACTGATACATTATTTCCGCTAAGTAAGCTATCAACTTCATCAAGTATTATAGTTTTTATAGTGTGTGCTTTTAATTTTTTTTGCTTTATTAAATCTAAAACTCTACCAGAAGTACCAATTACTATATGAGGCTTTATAGCTTTTATATTTTTTATTTGCTTTTGAATATTTACTTCTCCTATTAAGGAAAATGCAGTAATCTCCAATTTAGAATTAGATGATAAAAGTTTTGCTTGCTCTGTTATTTGCATAACTAATTCATGAGTTGGAGCAAGTATTAAAACTTGAGTTTCTCTTTTTGTAGAATCTATTTTTTCAAACATTGGAAGTAAATATGATAGAGTTTTACCACTTCCAGTTTGTGCATTTACTATTAAATCTTTATTATCAAGTATTTTGTTTATAGTAAGGCTTTGAACCTTAGTAGGCTCTGTTATATTTTGTTTTTTTAAGCCAGCAATTAAATTATTATTTAAGTTTAATTCTTTAAATGTAGTCATATATTTCTCCTTAATTATTTATATATATCTAATTATACACATATTACATCAAAAATTACACTAAATAAAAGATAAAATAATATTTTATAATAGTAAGTTATTATAAAAATAATCTTTAATGTAGAAAAGTTATACTTAGTATTAACTATAGTATTTTGTACATAGTTAATATTATTATTAATAATTAAACTTAAATTTGTACAAAATACTATAAAGGCTAAATATCATTATATAATTAAATTTTAGATAAAATTTAATTAAAAATATCACAAGGTATAAAAAAATTTCATAAAATATGGTAAAATGGACAATGTATACAATTATTAATTCAAATACACTTTATAGGGAGGACAATAATGAAAAAGAATAAAGTTGTAATAGTTGGAACAGGTATGGTAGGTATGAGTTATGCTTACTCTATGGTAAATCAAGGTACATGTGAAGAATTAGTTTTAATAGATATAGATAAAAAACGTGCAGAAGGAGAAGCAATAGACTTAAATCATGGTCTTAGTTTTGCACCTAGAAAAATGAATATATATGCTGGAGATTATAGTGATTGTAAGGATGCATATCTAATATGTATAACAGCAGGAGCTATACAGCTAGAAGGTGAAACTAGACTAGATCTACTTCATAAAAACACTAAGATAATGAAATCTATTATGAGTGAAATAAAAAAATCAGGATTTGATGGTATAATATTAGTTGCTTCAAATCCAGTTGATATAATGACTTATGTTTGCTGGAAATTATCAGGATATGATAAATCAAAGGTAATTGGTTCAGGAACTACATTAGACTCAGCAAGACTTAGATATACATTAGGTGAACGATTAGATGTAAATCCAAAAGATATAAATGCATATGTTATGGGAGAGCATGGTGATTCTCAATTTGTAGCATGGAGTTATGCATTATGTGGAGTTCAACCAATATATCAAATAGCATCAAGAAAAGATAGTAAAATAAAATTTGAAGATTTAGAAAATATTGAAGATGAAGTTAGAAATATAGCTTATAAAATAATAGAATGTAAAAAATCAACATATTATGGTATAGGTATGGCTTTAACAAGAATAACTAAGGCAATACTTGAAAATGAAAATAGTGTGCTTACAGTATCATCATATTTAAATGGAGAGTATGGTCATGATGATGTATATATTGCCGTACCAAGTATAGTTAATGAAGATGGTGTAAGAGAAGTTATTCATCTTCCGCTAGATATTGAAGAGAAAGAAAAATTAGATAAATCTATTGAGATAATGAAAGAAAATATAAATAAGTTAGATATATAATAAAAATAAGAAGTTGAGATATTCTCAACTTCTTATTTTTATTATAATTATAAAAACTATTAATTTAAATATATATTAATTAAAAGTAGATATATTACTAGATTATTTTTATGTCGAAAATATCTTGCTCTATGAAAACGATACCAAAATTGCCTATATTTTCTAATTTTGATATAATTATCAAGGTAAAATATACAATAATAAAAGGTGGGGAACTAAAATGATAGGAAATAAGGAGAGCTTAATAGGCTCATTGTTAAATGGTGGGAGTGTATACAGATTAAAATGTAAAAATTGTGAATCTGTATCAGTTCAAATAACAGAAAATAGTGAACCAGATTATACATGTCTTGAATGTGGGGGTAGATGTGTTATATTTAAGGAATTTTTAGCAGATAAGGAAGACGTTATCTTCTCGATGATAGGGATAAGAGATTAAAATATAAATTTATAAGTATAAAATACCCTATATAGATAATAGTTATATATAAGCTATATAGGGTTATTATATGTTTATATTTTTTTTATATAATATACAATCATGATAATGCTTCCAAATAAAGCATCTACCATATCATTCATAGTGTCGGTAAGTCCTCCTTGTTGAGTATTCATTTTGAAGATTGTATCTAATGAATATTCGACAATTTCACAAATAGATGCAAATCCCATTGCAAAAAAGAATAGTAGAATTATTACTAATAATTTACTATTAAAAT
>NZ_CATXCO010000068.1:0-10290 GCF_958366745.1 uncultured Romboutsia sp. | reverse complement strand
TGTAAGCAAGTTTTAAAAAACTTTAATATAGATTTTATTTCTCGTGTTGTTCAAATTGGAAATGTAAAAGATAATAATAGTTATGATTTTGATTATATAAAAGAAAATGTAGATAAAAGTGCAGTTAGATGTATAAATAAAGATGTAGAAAAAGAAATAATAAAAGAAATCGATAAGGTAAAATCTGAAGGTGATACTTTAGGTGGAGTTGTAGAAATCAGAGTGAAGAACTTAATTCCAGGATTAGGTTCATATACTCAATTTGACAAGAAAATAGATGGAGAACTAGCAATGCACTTAATGAGTATACAAGCTATAAAGGGTGTAGAAATAGGTATAGGATTTGATGTTGCAAATAATTATGGTTCTAATGTAATGGATGAGATATATTATAACAATGAAGATGGAATAAAAAGAAAAACTAATCAACTAGGTGGAATTGAAGGTGGAATGACAACAGGTGAAGAGTTAGTCATAAGATGTGCAATGAAACCTATTCCAACTCTTTATAAACCACTTAAATCTATAAATATAAATACACGAGAGAGTTATAGTGCAAGTATAGAGCGTTCAGATAATTGTGCTGTACCAGCATGTAGTGTAGTATGTGAAAATGTAGTTGCATTTGTTATATGTAAATACTTCCTAGATAAAATAGGTGGAGATAATTTAAATGATTTAAAATCAAACTATAATACATATATAAAAAGGTTAGGTGATAGAGGGTGGAAAAGATAATAAATGAGGTTTGTAATATAGTAATAGATAATAGCTATAAGAACTTTACATCATCAGTTTATGAGTTTAATAATAAGAATATTGAAGATTTATCTAGAATTAATATAAATGAAATATATGACGAAGTTCTAATTATAAGTGATGAGAATGTATATAACTATCAGATTGACAACTTTATAAATAATATAAAAGCGAAAATGATATATGAATATATAGTTCCAGAAGGAGAAGATTCGAAATCATTATCAGTATATGAAGAAATAATTAAGTATTGTATAAGAATAAATTTATCTAGAAAATCACTAATAATAGCATTAGGTGGTGGAGTTGTAGGTGATTTAGCAGGTTTTGTAGCATCTACATATATGAGAGGTATTGATGTATGCCAAATACCAACAAGCTTACTAGCACAAGTGGATTCGTCAGTAGGCGGCAAAACTGGATTGAACATAGGAAATTTAAAAAATGTAATAGGTACTTTTTATCAACCTAAGTTTACTTATATAAATATAGATGCATTAAAAACATTACCACATAGTGAATTTATATCTGGAATGGCAGAGGTTATAAAATACAGTTTAATTTATGACTATGATTTTTTAGATTACCTTATAGATAATAGTGAAAAAATACTTGATAAAGATAATGAAACACTATGTTATATGGTTGAGAAATGTATTCAAATAAAAGCAGATATAGTTTCTAAAGATGAAAAAGAAGGTGGTCTTAGAAAAATATTAAACTTTGGCCATACATTTGGCCATGGAGTTGAAAAGCTTTGTAAAATAAGTCATGGTGAAGCTGTAAGTATTGGTATGAATATGGCATTTAAGTTATCATTAGAAAAAGGATGCATAGACGAAAGTTACTACAATAAATTTATACATGTATGTGAAAAATTCAATTTACCTTTAGGATTTAACCTACCATTACATAAAGAAGATGAAATTGCTGAAAGAGATAAAGATAAGATAAATAAAGAAATACTTGAAATAATGAAAAATGATAAAAAGAATAGTTTCGGAAAGATTAATTTAATACTTCCAATAGATTTTGGAAAGGTTGAAATTACTGACAATATAGATGAAGATGAAATATTAAACATAATAAAGGGGGCAAATCATGCTTAAAGGAAGTTTTGAACTTATAGGTGATAAGTCTATATCCCATAGAGCAGTTATGTTTTCTTCTATATCTAAAGGGGATAATAAAATAAGCAATTTCTTAATGGGAGAAGACTGCTTAAGCACAATATCTTGTTTTAGAAAAATGGGTGTAGATATACAAATAGATGGTAAGGATGTATATGTAAAAGGAAATGGACTATATGGACTTAAAAGACCAAAAGAAATATTAGACGTAGGAAATTCGGGAACTACAATAAGACTTATGATGGGAATACTTGCAGGAAATAAATTTGATGCAACTTTAATTGGAGATAATTCTATAGCTAAAAGACCTATGAAAAGGGTAACAGACCCATTAAGACTTATGGGATGTAATATAGAAGGAAAAGATGATGCTAACTATACACCTATAAAAATATATGGTGGAGATTTAAAAGCTATCGATTATCATATGCCTGTTGCATCAGCACAAGTAAAATCTGCTTTAATACTTGCAAGTCTTTATGCAAATGATACTAGCTTTATATATGAAAAGGTAAAAAGTAGAAATCATACAGAAATAATGTTAAAGTCATTTGGAGCAGACATAAATGTAGAAAATTTAAAAATAAGTGTAAATCCAGTAAATGAGCTATTTAGCCAAGATATATATGTACCTGGAGATATATCATCAGCGGCATTTATAATAGTTTCAGCCTTAATAACTAAAGGTTCAGAAGTTATTATAAAAAATGTAGGATTAAATGAAACTAGAACTGGGATAATAGATGTAGTTAAAAATATGAATGGAAATATAGAAATAATAAATGAAAGATTAGTTGGTGGAGAATTAGTAGGTGATTTATTAGTTAGATATACTAAAGACTTATGTGCAACTACAATAGATAAGGATATAATTCCAAGACTTATAGATGAAATTCCAGTAATAGCTGTACTTGCTACACAAGCTGAAGGAACTACTATAATAAAGGATGCACAGGAGCTTAAAGTAAAAGAAAGTAATAGAATAAAGTCTATGGTAGAAAATCTAAAGATATTAGGTGCTGATATAGAAGAATTAGAAGATGGAATGATAATAAAAGGAAAATCTAAATTAAATGGTGGAAAAATAAAGACATTTAAAGATCATAGAATAGCAATGGCATTTTCTACTTTAAATTTAATATCTGCTGAAAAAATAAAATTAGATAATGAAGATTGTATAAATGTATCATTTCCAGGGTATTTTGATCTTATAAAAAGTCTAACAAAATAACACTAGATTACAAAATATATAGAGTATAAAAACAAATTAAAGTTAACAAAATAGTATAAGATGGTTTTTGATAAAGATATTGAATTATCAAGAATTTATCGATGATTTTATTAGTTAAAAAGCTAATAAAATCATTTGATTTATTGTTAAATATTATATATAATGTATCATGTATACAAAATAATTAGGAGGAATTTAAGATGAAATTACCAATAGCATTATCTAATAGACACGTTCACTTAAGCCAAGCAGACATAGAAGCATTATTTGGTGCAGGACATGAGTTAACTCATTTCAAGCCATTATCTCAACCAGGACAATATGCTTGTGAAGAAAAAGTTGACTTAGTAGGACCTAAAGGCACTATAAAAGGAGTTAGAGTTTTAGGACCAGCTAGACCTAGTACACAAGTTGAAATATCTTTAGCAGATGGATTTGCTTTAGGAATAAAAGCTCCAATAAAAGAATCTGGTGATATAGCAGGAACTCCAGGTGTTAAATTAGTAGGACCAGCAGGAGAAGTAGAATTATCAGAAGGTGTTATAGTTGCTTCTAGACATATACATATGAGCTTAGAAGATGCAGCTAGATTTGGTGTAACTGATAAGCAAATAGTAAAAGTTAGAACTTTCGGACCGAGAGCTGTAGTATTTGAAAATGTATTAGTAAGAGCTAATGCTAACTTTGCATTAGAAATGCATGTAGACGTTGAAGAAGGAAACGCTGCAGGTGTTAGAAATGGTGAAGAAGTAGAATTAATAGCTGAATAATTATATAAAAAAGAACGGATTTTTTAAGATCCGTTCTTTTATTTTTCGACATTTTTTTCATACTCAATTCCGTAATCATACATTTGTTCAAGTAGAGGTATCATTTTTTGCCCCATATCAGTTAAGCTATACTCAACTTTAGGTGGAACTACAGGAAAAACTTCTCTATGTACAAGGCCATCTTCTTCTAAACTTCTAAGTTGATTAGTTAACATTTTTTGTGTAACATCTGGCAATTTTCTTTTTATTTCGCTGAATCTAAGACTTCCACCGCTTAAATACCAAAGGATAAGTATTTTCCACTTACCAGAAACTAATCTGTGAAATAAAGTCATAGGACATGTTTCATATTTTAAACAACGGTTTGACATATGACATTTACTATGAGAACTTAAGCTCATCTGTAAACACCTCACATTTTTATTTTATAAAGTTAGTATATCATAAATAAAATATATAACAATATACATAGTATACTTTTATATACTATGTATATTATAAGTTTCTACATATAAAAAAAGTGCCTACTTGTTAAGTTTAAATTAAGAATATATTATTAATTTGTAAATTCTAGTAAATAATATGTTATTTTTTTGTTAATTATAATGCTATAAAAAATAAGTTTATATAAATTACATAATATGGTAACATGATATGTAAATATATAACGAAAAAAGCGGTAAAAAGGAGAATTTGTAATGAATAAGAAAATAGCCAATATGATAGATCATACTATATTAAAAGCTACAGCAACTAAAGATGATGTAGTTAAATTATGTAACGAAGCAAAAGAATATGGGTTTTTCTCAGTTTGTATAAATCCAGCAAATATAGAACTAGCAAAAGAAGAATTAAAAGGAAGCAATGTTAAAGTATGTACAGTTATAGGCTTCCCTTTAGGAGCAAATACTTCAGCTGTTAAAGCTTTTGAAACAAAAGATGCAATAGCTAAAGGTGCTGATGAAGTTGATATGGTTATAAACATAGGTGCATTAAAAGATAAAAACTATGAATTAGTATATGAAGATATAAAAGCAGTAGTAGATGCAGCAAATAAAGAAGCTTTAGTAAAAGTTATAATAGAAACTTGCTATTTAACTGATGAAGAAAAGAAAATAGCTTGTGAACTTGCAGTTAAAGCAGGAACTGACTATGTAAAAACTTCTACAGGGTTTGGAACAGGAGGATCAACTCCAGCTGATATAAAACTTATGAGAGAAACTGTAGGAGAAAATATAGGTGTAAAAGCATCTGGTGGTGTTAGATGTGAAGAAGATGCAGTTAAAGTAATAGACGCTGGGGCTACTAGAATAGGGGCTAGTGCTTCAATTGCTATAGTAAGTGGAAATAACGAATCTAAAAGTGGCTATTAATACTAAATAAAAATTTAATGCTTAGATTATAAATTTATGGGTATTTAATATATGTATTAGATAAAAATAATTAATCTATTGAGCTAGTTATTTTACTAAGTATATTGAAATTACTATATAAAGTTTTTTAACTATCAAAATATATCTTGCTAAAATATAGTATTTCAGTAATCATATTTAACTAGCACAAAGAGTTAATTAAATTAGAAGATAAAGAGTAGAATTAAATTAGCTTATAATATTATTTATACTTGTAATAAAGAAGGAATCTATAACATTTTATAGAATACCTTCATTATTATGTAAATTATAGCATAATATTTATATGTATATGAATTGTACTAAAATATACATTGTATTCATTATACACTGTAGCTAAGATTTAATACTTAAACTACATAGGAGTAATATTAAGGAGGATACACATTATGGCTAAATTCATGAAAACTGTTGATGGAAATACAGCTGCTGCACACGTTGCGTATGCATTTACTGACGTAGCTGCTATATTCCCGATAACTCCATCTTCAAACATGGCAGAAGCAGTTGACGATTGGTCAGCGCAAGGAAGAAAAAATATATTCGGACAAAAAGTTAATGTTGTAGAAATGCAATCAGAAGCAGGAGCTGCTGGAGCATTCCACGGTTCATTACAAGCAGGTGCATTAACAACAACATTTACAGCATCTCAAGGTTTATTATTAATGTTACCTAACATGTATAAAGTTGCTGGAGGATTACTTCCAGGAGTATTCCACGTAAGTGCTCGTGCTCTTGCTACTTCAGCATTATCTATATTTGGTGACCATCAAGACGTTATGGCAGCAAGACAAACTGGATGTGTACTATTAGCTTCAGGATCAGTTCAAGAAGTTGCTGATATAGCACCGGTTGCACACTTAGCTGCAATAGAAGGTAAATTACCTTTCATACATTTCTTCGATGGATTTAGAACATCACACGAAATACAAAAAGTTGAATTATTAGAATACAGTGACTATGCGTCATTATTAAATATGGAAGCTGTTAAAGCATTTAGAGATAGCGCTTTATCTCCAAATCACCCAGTAACTCGTGGTACAGCTCAAAATGATGATATATATTTCCAAACAAGAGAAGCATCAAACAAATACTACAATAATATAGTAGGTGTAGTAGAGAAATACATGGCTAAAATGTCTGAATTAACAGGAAGAAAGCATGGATTATTCAATTACTACGGAGATGAAAATGCAAAGAATATAATAATAGCTATGGGTTCTGTTACAGAAACTATAGAAGAAACTATAGATTACTTAAATGCTAAAGGTGGAAGCTATGGTTTAGTTAAAGTTCACTTATATAGACCATTCTCTAATAAGCACTTATTAGAAGCTATACCAGCTTCAGCTGAAAGAATATGTGTACTTGATAGAACTAAGGAACCAGGTTCAACAGGTGAACCATTATACTTAGATGTACGTAATGCATTCTTTGATGTAGAAAATGCACCAATGATAATAGGTGGAAGATACGGATTAGGTTCAAAAGATGTTACTCCTACAGATATAAAAACTGTATTTGATAACTTAACATCAGAAAAACCTAAGAACAATTTCACATTAGGTATAGTAGATGATGTTACAAATACTTCATTAGAAAAATCTGAATCAATAAAAATAGCTCATCCAGGAACTGTAAGATGTAAGTTCTGGGGATTAGGATCTGACGGTACAGTTGGAGCTAACAAGCAAGCTATAAAAATAATAGGAGATAACACAGATAAGTATGCTCAAGCTTACTTTGCATATGACTCTAAAAAATCTGGTGGTATAACAATGTCTCACTTAAGATTTGGAGATGCTCCTATAAGATCAACTTACTTAATAGATGAAGCTGATTATATAGCTTGTCATAACCAATCATATGTTAACCAATATGATTTATTAAAGGGACTTAAGGAAGGTGGAGTATTCGTACTTAACACTATATGGTCTCAAGAAGAATTAGAACAACACTTACCAGCTAAAATGAAGAAATTTATAGCTGATAACAATATAAACTTCTACACTGTAAATGCTACTAAGATAGCTCAAGAAATAGGTCTTGGAAATAGAATAAACATGATAATGCAATCTGCATTCTTCAAGTTAGCTGCAATAATACCTGAAACTGAAGCTGTAGAATACTTAAAAGATTCTATAAAGAAAGCTTACGGTAAAAAAGGTGAAAAAGTTGTTAACATGAACTTTGAAGCTGTTGAAGCTGGATTAAATGCTTTAGTTAAGATAGACGTTCCAGCTAACTGGTCTAATGCTGAAGAGTTAGAAATGGCAGTAGATTCAGATGAACCAGAATTCATAAAGAACATATTAAGACCTATGAATGCTCAAGAAGGTAATAACTTACCAGTAAGTGCATTCGAAGGTTTAGAAGATGGTACATTCCCAGCTGGTACTGCAGCATAAGAATAACGTGGAGTAGCAGTTAATGTTCCAGAATGGATAACTGATAATTGTATCCAATGTAACCAATGTGCATATGTCTGTCCTCATGCATGTATAAGACCAGTATTAGTAAATGAAGAAGAAGCAGCTAATGCTCCAGAAAGCTTTAATACTAAGAAGGCTATAGGTAAAGGATTTGAAGGATTACAATACAGAATGCAAGTAAGTCCAATGGACTGTACAGGATGTGGAAACTGTGCTGACATATGCCCAGCTAAGCAAAAAGCTTTAGTTATGAAGCCTCTTGATACTCAAGAAGTAGAAGTAGAAAACTGGGCATTTGCAGTTGATACTACTAAAGTTGCTCCTAAAGGAGATATAATGGCACCAACTACAGTTAAGGGAAGTCAATTTAGACAACCACTTATAGAGTTCTCAGGAGCTTGTGCAGGATGTGGAGAAACTCCATACATCAAGTTAGTTACTCAATTATTTGGAGATAGAATGATGATAGCAAATGCTACAGGATGTTCTTCTATATGGGGAGGATCTGCTCCATCAACTCCGTACACAGTTAACCATGAAGGTAAAGGTCCATCTTGGTCAAACTCATTATTCGAAGACAATGCTGAATTCGGATACGGAATGATGCTTGGTGTTAAGCAAATGAGAAATAAAATAGCTGAAACTATGCAAACTCTATTAACTATGGATATATGTGAAAGTGCTAAAGAAGCATTTAATGCATGGTTAGAAGCAAGAGAAGATGGTGAAGCTTCTAAAGCTGCTAGTGAAAAGGTACTAGAAGAATTAGCTGGAACATGTTCTTGTGCAGATGAAGAAGTAAAATCATTATTAGCTGAAATAGAATCAAGAAAAGATTACTTAGTTAAGAGATCTCAATGGATACTTGGAGGAGATGGATGGGCTTATGACATCGGTTACGGTGGATTAGATCACGTTCTTGCTTCAGGTGAAAATGTAAACGTGCTTGTATTTGATACAGAAATATACTCAAATACAGGAGGTCAAGCTTCTAAGTCAACTCCAGTTGCTGCAATGGCTAAGTTCGCTGCTGCTGGTAAGAGATCTAAGAAGAAAGACTTAGGTATGATGGCTATGAGCTACGGAAACGTATATGTTGCTCAAGTTGGTATGGGTGCTGATAAGAACCAATTAATGAAGGCTATAATAGAAGCTGAAAAGCATGATGGACCATCATTAATAATAGCATACTCTCCATGTATATCTCACGGAATAAAAGAAGGTATGGGTAGAGCTCAAGCTAACATAGAAAAAGCTGTTAAAGCTGGATACTGGCATTTATACAGATACAACCCACAATTAAAAGCTGAAGGAAAGAATCCTTTCACTTTAGATTCTAAGGAACCAACTGAAAGCTTCAGAGAGTTCTTAATGGGTCAAGTAAGATATGCTGCTATAGCTAAGCAATATCCAGACGTAGCTGAAGAATTATTCAATATGGCTGAAGAAAATGCTAAAGAAAGATACAATAACTATAAGAGATTAGCTGAAAACTTCTAATAGAAATATAGTTTGAAAATAAAGGATGGACAAATTTTGTCCATCCTTTTGTTGTAAATATGCTAAAATATAAGTAGTAATAATGTTTGGAGGTGTTAAATGAAAAATATTGAAAAAGAGCTTAAATACTTAAAAATATTATCAAAGCAATACCCAAGTATATCAAAAGCGAGTACAGAAATTATAAATTTAGAAGCTATTCTTAATCTTCCAAAGGGAACGGAGCACTTTATAAGTGATATACATGGAGAGTATGAAGCATTTGTGCATGTGCTTAAAAATGGTTCAGGAGTTATAAAAAGAAAGATAGAAGAATTATTTTCAAGTACTATAAGAGAGAGTGAAAAAAAGACATTAGCAACTTTAGTATATTATCCAGAACAAAAGCTAGCATTAATAGAAAAAGAAGAAGATAATATAGATGATTTTTATAGAATATATATATATAGATTAGTGGAGTTGTGTAGATATGCATCAAGTAAATACACTAGATCTAAGGTAAGAAAACTTCTTCCGGAAGATTTTAAATATATAATAGAAGAATTTTTAAATGAACATGTAGAACAAGTACACAAACAAAACTATTATAAAAGTATAGTAGATACTATTATAAGTATAGATAGGGCAAAAGAATTTATAATAGCTATATCTAAAGTTATACAAAAATTAGTAGTAGATAGACTTCATATAGTAGGAGATATATATGATAGAGGTCCTAGACCGGATGTAGTTCTAGATACACTAATGGACTATCATTCAGTAGATATACAATGGGGAAATCACGATATATTATGGATGGGTGCTGCAAGTGGAGAAAAAACTTGTATAGCAAATGCCCTTAGAATATCAGCTAGATACTCTAATTTAGATATTATAGAAGACATCTATGGAATAAATTTACTTCCACTAGCAACATTTGCATTAGAACAATATAAAAGCGATCCTTGTAACTGTTTTATGCCAAAAGGAAGTGCAGGCGAAACATCTACAAAAGAAAAAACTCTAATAGCAAAAATGCATAAGGCTATAAGTATTATACAATTCAAGCTAGAAGCA
>NZ_CATXCO010000067.1:0-10303 GCF_958366745.1 uncultured Romboutsia sp. | reverse complement strand
CCCCTGACAATTGTAAAAGCTCATAATCGCTATCTCTAAAATCAACATTCGCGCTTAAAACTCGATTTATATTAACATCTTCATTAGATTCATTTATAATTTTTACACTTCTTGTTATTGCATCAAACTCTTCAAAAACACTATAGCTTAATATAAGCTTTACATTTTTTAAAGAATCAACTAACGTTAACTCAAGAGTCATTGCTTCATTTTCATCTTCAACATAAGTTGCTGGTAAATTATTTAATTTATTCTTACCTGCCTATATATTATGTGATTCATATCTAAAATCTGTAGCACTTGTACCATCTGAAAACTGCAATTCAACTGCTGGCGTTCTCAAATCTGTACTACCATATCCTGGATATTCTTGAGGTGTCATTTCTAACATAAAATCATCTATATTATCTGTATTTGTTAAAAAACTTCCCCAATTTTTACTTCTTAGTACATAATCTAAATTTTTAGCCTTTATTTTTTTCCCCCAGTAAACATGGGCTACATGATTAGAACCTAGCACTTTTAAAACGTAGCTAGTTTTTGATGTAGATAAATTAAAAGTCTTGCTACTTGCGTCATAAACTATTGCCATTTTATAAATTCCCCCTGTATTTTATTTACTAATTTTTTCTTTATATCTAGTATTGTATATTTTTATGTATTAAAATAATATATACATATGTTAACAAAATATGGTTTTATGTTATATTAAAATAAACAAAAGGGGTTTTTATATGTCATCATATATATATTTCGAAGACGATGGAATTAAATATTTAAAATAAAAAAAAAAAGAATATGTAGATTTATGTTTATGTTTTTGTGGAATAGAGGTTTGTAAATCTTCTCATAGTTTTGGGCCTGCAATAAGAGAGCACTATATTATACATTATATACTTGATGGAAAAGGAATCTATAAAGTTGGTGATAAAGTATATAATTTAGAAAAAAATCAAGGATTTTTAATATGCCCTGGTGACTTAACTTACTATGAAGCGGATAATGATGATCCTTGGACCTATATATGGGTTGCATTTAATGGTATAAAGTCAGAACAATATTTAAAATATGCTAATTTAAGTCACGAAAATTTAATATTTGAAAGTAATCATAAAGAATTACTTAAAGACTATGTTTTAGATATGTTAAAAATAAATAGAATGCGTAATTGTGATGAGTTAAGACTTCAAGGCTTATTATACTTATTTTTAAGTACTATATCAGATTCAGTTGATTATAATGTTTCTGAAAATAAAGATCTTTCTTATACATTATATATAGAAAAATCAATAGAATTTATAAATAATAACTTTGCTAATAATATAAAGGTAACTGATATAGCTAATTATGTTGGATTAAACAGAAGCTATTTATCTAGCTTATTTAAAAAAAGCTTAAATGTTTCTCCACAAGAATTCTTACTTAGTGTTAGAATGAATAAAGCTTATGAATTATTAAAAAAACTAGAACTATCTATAGGGGATATTTCTAGATCAGTTGGATATATAGACCCTCTTACATTTTCTAAAACATTTAAAAAATATAGTGGCTATAGCCCTAAGCAATATAGAGAAAACCTCTATAAAAATAATTTATAATTAATAATATATTCATAAAAAAACTAGAGGTTAGTAAACACAATGATAACCTCTAGTTTTTTATCTATTTTATTTTCATTAGTTAATATAACTTATATAATTAAACTGTTTGTGTTTTATTATTTATATTATTTCTTCTTTTTTCTATTTCATTTAAAACATGATCTTTAAATTCACCATTTAATTTATAGAATTTCAAATACAATCCTAAACATGCTAACATTAATAACGATGGTATTACAAACATGATTACTTTCATTCCAATTATAGTTTGAGCACTTTGTACAGTATTTGGAACATAATTGATTATATTAAGCCCAATACCTACTATAAGACCACTAAATGCTGTAGCAAACTTAACTATAAACGTTTGCATAGAGAATATAATACTTTCACTTCTCTTACCAACTTTGTATTCTCCATAATCAACTGCATCACACAACATAACTGTTGTTGATGCTGATGAGAAAGCAAATCCTAAGTTATAAATAACTCCTGCTATGCATAATAATACTGAACTAGTAGATAAACTACTTATAAAAAGCATTGATGTAAATCCTATTACAGGCAGTAAACAAGCTAAAATATAAACTATTTTTCTTGATAGTTTGCTTACTAATTTAGGAAATATCATTAATGCACAAACTTGAGCTATTGTTGATAATCCTGTAAATACTGCATATAAACTTTCATTTTGTATTGCATATTTGAAAAAATATAATGCAAATCCTGCAACTAAAAATAATGCTATTTGATAAATTATTACTGATCCAATTATTACTAATAATTGATCATTTTTAAATAATATTTCAAATACACCTTTTAAAGTTATCTTTTCTTGATTTTCTACAATATTTCTTTCTTTTACATTAAATACTGTTATTAACGTTGATATAACAAATATTATAGCTATACCAACACCTAATCTAAAATATCCTATAGAGTTATTTCCTATTCCTAAAAATGATATTAACATTAACCCAAAAGTATTAACTGTTGAGCCGCCGATAGTTGCAAAAACTCTAGGTATAACCGACATCTTATCTCTCTCTGAAGAATCACTTGTAAATGACGGTATCATTGACCAGTATGGTATATCCATTATTGTATAAGTCATTCCCCATAATATGTAAGCAGCTGAGCAATATACATATACCATTTTCCCAGATAAAAATTTAGCTGGATTGATAAATAAAAATATAAGAACAACTGCATTTATTAATGTCCCGATTAAAAGCCATGGTCTAAATTTTCCCCACTTTGTATTAGTATTATCAACTATTTTTCCCATTATAGGATCATTAATTGCATCCCAAAATCTCGATACAAAGAACAGTCCTCCTACAAAAACAGAAGATATGCCCACTTCATCTGTAAAAAACATCATTAAATAAGTTGCTACAAAAGCATAAACCAAATCTTTACCAAAAGCACCTATTCCATAAGAATATTTTTCTCTAAAAGTTAGTTTCATTTTCAATTCCCCTTTTATTTAATTTTACTCGATAAATTTTTTTAGTAACTACATAAATAAATATTTTAAATCCCCTAAAAATTATCTTCTTTTTCATTATTTATGTATATCCTAGATTATCCTTACTTATTGAGAGTAAATTTACCACTTAAAACTCTCTATACTTCCCTATAGTTTACTTTATCCTCCTTTTTTTTTACAATTAAAACCTTTTCCTTATATTGTAATTTTTGTTTATCTTTTTATAAATATTTTTATGTGTGCTAAATATGGTAAAATGTTAGTTTTATTAATTATTTTATTAAATTCTATATTTTTATGTCAATCGGTTGACATACTTTGTATAACTATCTATACTGAAAAAGTAAAGGAATTAATAATAGGGGGAATAAAATGTTTTCTTTTGATAACACATTAAAATTTAATAATAAGGAAATCGATGTATTTACTATTGGGGAATTATTAGTAGATATGATTTCAAATGATTATGATGATAGTTTTGATTGCAGTCAATATACTAAGCACTTCGGTGGATCACCTGCTAACATTGCTATGAACATAAAAAGATTAGGAGGAAATTCTGCTTTGTCATCAGCAGTTGGAAATGATGGTTTAGGTGATTTTTTAATCAATCATCTAAAAAACAATAATATAGATACTAGGTATATTAGTAAGGTCAATAATTCTACTAGTATGGTTCTTGTATCAAAAAGTAAAACAACTCCAGTTCCAATATTTTATCGTGGTGCTGATTATAACCTTCAATATGATGATAATATTGAGTATGCATTAAAAAATTGTAAAATAGTACATTTTTCTTGTTGGCCTATTTCTCAAAAAAACTCAAGGAAAACTATTGAAAAGGTAATATATAAGGCAAAAGAAAATAATATTCTTATTGGATTTGATCCAAACTATCATGAAATGATTTGGGAAAAGAATCACAATGGATTAGAGTATATAAAAAATATTATATCTAAAGTTGATATTATAAAGCCATCTGAAGTTGATGCAGAAAGAATCTTTGGATGTGATACTCCTGAAAACCAAGTTAAAAAATTTATAGATTTAGGAGCAAAACTAGTAATAATGACCCTTGGAAAAGATGGGGCTATTGTAACTAATGGAGATGAAACTCTTAAATTTAAAACTTTCGCTACTGAAATAGTTGATACTACAGGAGCTGGAGATGCATTTTGGTCTGGTTTTTATACAGGATTAACAAAATCATACTCTTTAAAAGATTCTTTAAATCTTGGATTTGCAACAAGTGCTTTTAAGCTTAAACACGTAGGTGCAATCGCTAACCTACCTACTATAGAAGAAATTAAAGATATTTATAATATATAATATTGGGGGAATTTAGAAATGGCAGTAAAAAATCAAGTTCAACTTATAACTTATCCAGACTCTCTAGGGGGAGATTTAAAAACACTTAATCAAGTACTTACAACATATTTTCCAAATACATTTAAGGGAGGTATTCACATACTTCCTCCATTCCCATCATCAGGAGATAGAGGATTTGCACCACTTACATATTTTGAAATTGAACCTAAATTTGGTACATGGGAAGATATAAGAAAAATAGGAGAAAAACATGATGTACTTCTTGATTTAATGGTTAATCATATATCTAGACAATCAGTATTTTTTAAAGATTTTTTAAAAAACGGAAGAAAATCTAAGTATTCTAACTTATTCCTTACACTTGATAAAATATGGAGTGATTCAAAACCAGTTCAAGAAGATATATCTAAAATGTTTTTACGTAGAACTACTCCATACTCTACTTTTACAATAGAAAGTACTGATCAACAAGAAACTGTATGGACTACATTTGGAAAAGAAACTCCATCTGAACAAATAGATTTAGATATTAATGCTCCAGAGGTTAAACAATTGCTTACAGATTTCTTGACTAACTTTAGCAAACAAAATGTTAAAATTGTTAGATTAGATGCTGTTGGCTATGTAGTGAAAAAAATAGGTACAAGTTGTTTCTTCGTTGAACCAGAAATTTATAAATTTTTAGATTGGGTCACTGAATTAGCTACTTCCTTAGGTATAGAACTATTACCTGAAGTACATGCACATTATACAACACAATTTAAATTGGCTAAACATGGTAACTGGATTTATGACTTTATATTACCATATATGATACTTGAAACATTAATAAATAAATCAAGTAATAGACTTTATAGCTACTTAAAAGTTCGTCCTCATAAACAATTTACTATGCTAGATTGTCATGATGGTATACCAGTTAAACCTGACTTAGATGACTTAGTTGAAACTAAAGCTGCTCAAAAAATAGTTGATGTTTGTGTTGAAAGAGGATCTAACTTAAGTTTAATATACTCTGATGCTCATAAAAATAAAGATGGATTTGATGTTCATCAAATAAGATGTTCATACTACTCTGTCTTAAACTGTGATGATGATGCTTACTTAGCTGCAAGGGCTATACAATTTTTCGCGCCGGGTATACCTCAAGTATACTATGTTGGATTATTAGCCGGTAAAAATGATGATGAAATGGTGAAATTAACTGGTGAAGGTCGTGAAATAAATAGACATAACTTTACTATTTCGGAAATAGAAAAAGAAGTTCAAAAACCAGTTGTACAAAGATTACTTAAACTTATAGATTTTAGAAATGATTATCCTGCATTTAATGGTGAGTTTATTATAGAAAATGCTAAAGATAATGAGATTAAACTTACTTGGAAAAAGGAAGATAAGTATTGTACATTAAATATTGATTTAGATACATATAAATCAGTTATAGAATATATAGGTGAAAATAAAAATGTTGTATTATACAATATATAGTTATACTTTCATTTAAGTTTTAGTATCCTATTTATTTACAATTTTTATAAAATTATATAGCTAAAATAAAATTTAATTTTTATATAAAAGATATAGTTGTAAGATTTAAATTATAATTACAACTATATCTTTTTATGTTAATAGATAATAATTATATTTTTATATAGAATGTGTCAAATAGTATGTATAAAAGTTTATTTATTTAAAAATAAGTTATTATGTACTTACTCAAAATCTCTAAACTATTATGGTATAATATACTAATTAAGTAAGACAAAGGAGGTACTTTTTTGGCTAATATAAAAGATGTTGCAAAGGAAGCTGGTGTATCCGTAACAACAGTATCTAGAGTTATGAACGATAGAGGATATATCTCTGAAAAAACTAGAAAAAAAGTATATGATGCTATGGAAAAGATAGGATATCATCCTAATGAGTTGGCAAAAAATTTCTTTAGGCAAAAAACTAATATAATCGGATTAATACTTCCAGATATAAGTATTAGCTTTTATGCTGAAGAAACTAAATATATAGAAGAATATTTATATAAAAATGGATATAAGCTAATGTTATGTAATGCATATAATAGTAAAGAAAGAGAAAAAGAATATATAAATATGCTACAAAGAAATAAAGTAGATGGAATTATAATAGGAAGCCATACCTTAGAAATTGAAGATTATTTAAAAATAGACATGCCTATAGTAGCATTAGATAGATATTTAGGGGAAGATATTCCTATAGTATCTGCTGACCACATACAAGGTGGTATTTTAGCCGCTAATCATTTAATAAATTGTGGATGTAAAAATGTAGTTCAATTTGCAGGTACAAGTGTATTAAATTCTTCTGCTAATAAAAGACATATATCATTTGAAAAGGTAATGAATGATAGTAACGTAAATGTTCATACTATCGAAATGGAGTTAAATACTTTTTCAAAGGAACAAAACTTACATTACATAGATTATATGTTTAATAGCTATAAAGATATTGATGGGGTATTTGCAACTGACAATATGGCTATTTTAGTTATAAAAGAATGTTACAAAAGAGGCATAGACATTCCTAAAGATTTAAAAATAGTTGGATATGATGGTACAGAAAGTTCAGAATTATTTATTCCTACTTTAACTACTATAAAACAACCTATTAAAGAAATTTGTATTGATGCTGTTAATAAATTAATTAAATTAATCAATAATGAAAATATTAGTTTGGAATCAAATCATACTGTTACGCTTATAAAAGGTGAGACTACTTGATAGGTTGTCAATATAAGTGCAACACTTTATGTTTATTTTACAGCTAAGGCCTCTGTAGGTGTTTTATATCCAAAACACCTACAGAGGTCTATTTTTTATACTTTTACCTATGTTAATATGATTATAATTCATAATTTTATGTTCCTTAAGATTAAATATTTTTGTGGTTATTATTACTGTAACATAAACTTATGAGCTATTTTTTATAAACTTTTAGGTATTGCACTTAATATGATAATTCATTTATTTAATTAATTCTAATAATCCAAAAGAAATTACTAAACTTATAAATGATTATATACTTTTATAATCATGATTCTAGTTGAATATCAAATACATGCACATAGGGTGCTTTTTTATAAGTATCTACTTGACAGTATCATAACTAATTATTGGAAGCTTTTATATTTTTCTTCAAAGAAAGTATTTAATTTTTCAAGTGACTTTGATAAAACCTGTTCTTCTTCATCTGAAAAGTTACTAAGCATTGCACATATCATTTCTTCATGAAATACTTGATGAACTTTATAAACTTCTTCTCCTTTAGAAGTTAAGTTCACAAGCACCACTCTTCTATCTTCTTCAATTCTTTTTCTTTCAACATATCCCTTTTTAATAAGCTTTGTTATTGCTGTAGTTAATGTTCCTACAGTTATTCTTAAGTCATGTGCAATTTCTCCCATAGTTCTAGATCTATCTAAGCCAATTGCCTCTATCGTATGTATTTCAGTTATAGATAAATCAGTGAATTGTGTATTCTTAAGAGACTTTTCTTCAATTTGTAAAATATCATTAAATAATTGAACTAATAATTTATTTAATATGTCTTCTATTTTTCTCATAATCACGTTCTCCATAATTTTATTTTCCAATATTATTATAATAAAATCTACATTTAACTTCAATTGGTACATACATATTTTAACAAAAAATATATAATTAATAATTTTTTTATAAAAAATATTATATTTTATATTTTATATTTAATATTTTCTATTCTTTTTATTTATAATCATTATTTTATACCTACAAAATATATAATTGCACAATTAAGATAAAGTTTTTATCATATTTTTATTTTTTAATATATAATACTTATTAGGATTAATTTTGAAAAAATTTGTTCTTTATTTTCACTTATATTTTTATATTAAAAAATCTTATTCTAAAATATTTAATTTATTTATATAAAATTTACTTAAATGCTATAATAATATCATATACTTTTGTAATAGTAACCTAAAACTAAACTATGAGGTCTATATCTAAAACTAATAAAATATATAAAGAACTCCCTATTTTAATCATCAATAGGAAGTTCTTTAATAGTATCACCAATAATCTTTATACCCTTTTCTATTTCTTCAAAAGATAGTCTAGAAAAACCTAGCCTCAAAGTGTTATTTATTTCATTATTAATATAAAATATATCTCCTGGCATAAAAATAACACCTTTTTTATAACATTTATTTAATAATTCTCTAGTGTCTATATTTTTAAACTTTAAAAATAAATGAAGTCCACCATCTCCAAAAATATATTCATTAGGAATATACTTTTCTACACATTTATATGCAAAATTAAATTTCTCTCCATAAAATTTACGTGCTTTTTTGATATATTTTTCAAATGCTCCACTTTGTAAATAATCATATAGTATTCCTTGATCTAAAAAAGATACATGTATATTTCTACATCTTTTCACACTCTCTAATTTTGAAATAGCATTTTTATCTGCTAATATCCACCCTATTCTCATACCTGGAAATAATATTTTTGAAAAACTACCAATATAAATTACTCCATTATTTAAATTATCTAATGAGCATATAGGAAATATATGGGAACTAGAATAAAGCAGCTCCTCATTAAATCCATCCTCTATAATTGGTATATTATTATTTTTCATCAAATTATAAAATTTGTACCTATTTTCAGGTGACATTACAGTACCAGTTGGATTATGATATGATGGTGTAATATAAGCAAACTTTATTTTATCTTTATATTTCTCTAACTTTGATTCTAACATATCAAAGTCTAATCCATTTTCATCTATATCTACTCCAATTAAATTTAATCCTAAAGCCTTCATAATCTTTATAGATGTGTTGTGAGTTGGATTTTCACAAATTATATAATCTCCTGGTGAAGTAAATGAAGATAAAATAATATCTAAGCCTTCTGTAAATCCATTAGTTATTAATATATCTTTGTTACATGTATCAACACCTTTTTTATTCATATATTCTAATAGATACTCTATAAGAGGCTTATATCCCTTTGCATAACCATAATTAAGTAACTTATGTCCTTCTAAAGATAGTCTATTTAAAAATGATTTTTTTAATTCATCTATATCAAACATATCTCCATTTGGAGATATACTTTTAAAAGAAATCAAACCATTTTCCCAAGGTATTTCATTTTTTATTATATCCATATCATTTGCCACTTTAGCATAGCTGTTTTGTTTATCTTCCCAATTAATACACCAATTACTTTTAGTTAAGCTACTATTTGACTTTGCAAAAGTTCCCTTACCTGATACTGAATATATTAGTCCATCAGCTTTTAATTCTTCATAGGCTAAATTTACAGAATTTCTACTTACCTTTAAAATTTGGCTAAGTTCTCTTGTAGAAGGTAGCTTACTATTATTAGGTATCAATCCTTTTAATATCATATTACTTATATATCTTTTTATTTGTATATAAATTGGTTCATCTTTGTTAATTACAAGATTAGAAAGTAACACCTTATCACCTCAATTTTATTGTCTACTTGATGGTTTTAAGGAATATTCTATTATTTTATATAATAAATCATTAAAACTTAAACCTGCCTCAGTTTCACTTTTGGTATTGAACTAATTTTAGTTAATCAATAAAGTGCATTTAATTTAAGAGCATATGGTACACCATCGTATATTATCATATCAATTCTTACATAAGCTTTGCAATAAAAAATTCGCTTCGCTTGAGCGATGTGTCGGTGAAACATTTCATTTCACCAACGATATATTTAAAAAATAAAATAATACTCTTAGACCTAACACAATTACCATTAAGTTTACATAATTTTAATAAAGTAACCTTAAGTTGGGTTAAATAAAATTTACATATTCT
>NZ_CATXCO010000066.1:0-10394 GCF_958366745.1 uncultured Romboutsia sp. | reverse complement strand
CCGGAAACTCTCTGAAAGACTACATTAATCTTACTTATTCTTTTCATAGCATTATAAATAATTATTATATTTACTTCATTATATTAATATGTAATAATTTTGTCAACCTATAATATAATTTATTTTGGTAAAAAATTTTCAAATGTTATATTATTATCTTGTAATTCTTAACTTTCCCTAATGCTAATTCATTAAATTATCTAATATATAATTTTGCCTTACTCTTATATCTATTCTTTTATCTAATACAATATTAAATAATATTATAAATAAAATAGCTATTTTTAGTGCTAATACTAATATTAATATTGTTACTAATGACATATATCTTGCATAAGATACTTTTTGATATTTTGATAGTATATAATTTTGAATTACAGTATATCCATCTCTAATTATAAAATAAGCACATAAATAGCTAACGCATGTAAATATAGTTATTAAGTATGTATTATTTATTTCTATATTAGTAAATCTAAATATTTCATAAATTAATAAATATAATGAACATCCATAAAATACTTTTTTTGAACAAGATATAAACCTAGAATATGTTCTAAAATTTCTAATAATATTATACTTTCTTTTAGCGTTAGATTTTAATATTTTTAATTTATTACTAAATATTAATCCTAAATAATATACACTAAACATCATTCCAAGTGGAAACATTGCAATTAGTAAGTAATAAATTGTATTTGCAACTTCTTTATTATTTAAAAATTTTATATATCCCTTAAATTCCTGCATAAAGCTATAGCCGATTAACTTTGAAGCATATATATCTATAAATACCATTAAAAGTACAGATAGTATAGATCCATATACTAGGTCATCCATTATAGTTGTATTATTTTGCAAAAGAACACCACATATTATTCCTAGAATAACACTTTGACTTGCCCAAATAGCTGTCCCAATATTACCTAATACTAAACCTACTATTACAAGTGAAGTTACCCCTGATAATACGCTATATTTAAAATCACATTTTAAGCATATTACAACAAAAAATATTGGTACTATAAAATCTAAATAAAATGTATACCCAAGTCCAGTGGATACAAAGAATATAGTTCCTACAACAAATAAAGCAGACATAAGTGCAGCTTCTGTCATTTTTTTAGTATCATTCAAGTTAAACATCTCCAAATCTTATTTATATCATTTCTTTATAATAAAATCTAATTAGAAATCTAACTATTAAGTAGCTTTGATAAAAAACTAGAATTATATAATCTTCTCTACTTTTATAACTTTAAGTCTATTTTGTCATAAAGCATTGCTGCTTTTTCATTTTATTTAGCTACATGTAGTTTAATTTAATGTATAGTATGTCTTATATAAAAGTATAAATTCTATCTAAACTTCTTTATCCCTTCATTATCTTTATAACTACTTTAAATTATACTATATTTTGTATATCTGCTTTTTAATCTATTAATATTCTTATTTTAAAATGCTATAATAAAACTTATAAAAAGTATAAAAGGAGGATAATCAATGTTTGTAATAAAACACTTTAAAGATTTGAGTGTAGATGAGTTTTTTGAAATAGCTAAAGCTAGATATGAAGTTTTTGCATGTGAACAAAAAATTACCCAGGAAAATGATTTTGATGATATTGATAAAAAATGTTATCATATTTTTTCTTTAGATAATAATACCATTACATCATATGCAAGGATAATACCTAAAGAATATAGTAGCTATGAAGATACTTCTATTGGAAGAGTACTTGTAAATAAAAATTATAGAAGAAATGGGTTAGCTAAAAAATTAATGATGAACTCTATTGAGTTTATAACTAATAACCTTAATGAAGAACATATAACTTTATCAGCTCAATATTACATAAAAGATTTATATAAATCTTTAGGGTTTAAAGAAATATCAGATGTTTATGATGAAGTTGGTATTCCTCATGTAAAAATGAGATTATAAAGTATATAAAAATAAGGCTGTGTTAGCTTAATTTGTGATAATAAAAATAGATAAACAACCATGCCAAAGTGTTTTAAATTATTTTGTATGGTTGTTTATCTATTTTATATAAATACTTCGTAATATATTAATATGGTCTATTTCTTTTTAAATATAAAATTAGTTACAGCCCCTAAAATTAAAACTGGTATTGTAGCTCCAATTAATATACCTACTATTTTATTATTGTAAAATTTAACTAGCACAACGGATTAATTTATTTATTCATATACTTTGTTATCTCATCTAATGTAGCGTATGATCCAATCGCACCTTTTTTAGTTGTACTATAAGTTGCATAATAATTTGAAAATACTAAATATTCTTTTAGCATTTCATCACTAATACTATCAAGATTTTTAATATTTATATTATCTTGTAATAATTTAAATAAAAATGAACCAATAAATGAATCCCCTGCTCCTGTTGTATCAACTACATCCACGGAATTTCCAGGTATTTTAACAATTTTATCCTTAGTATGTGCCTCAGCTCCATCTTTTCCTTTTGTAAATAAAACTAGCTTCACATTACCATTAAATAGTACTTCTTTAGCCTTATCCACAGTGTCATACCCTGTTATAAATTCTAATTCTTCATCAGATATTTTAACTATGTGAGCTAAATGTAAAAACTCTAGTATTGCATCTCTACATGATTCTTCACTATCCCATAGCGGTAACTTTACATTTGGATCAAAGCTTATTATACTTTTATTTTCTAGTGCAAATTCTATAGCTTTTTTATGTGCATCCTTCATTGGACACTCTATTAAATCTACTGAACAAAAATGTAGGCTATGGCATTCTTTAAACCATTCCTTTTTTACTTCATTTGCTTCTAGTAACATATCTGCACTTGGATTTCTATAGAATGAAAAATCACGATTTCCATCTTCTTTTAGAGAAACAAAAGCTAATCCTGTATTGGCTTTATCTGTTCTTAATACATAATCTGTATTTACATTAGCCTCTTTTAAAGTTTCTATTATATAATCTCCGAAAGCATCTTTACCTAGCTTTGATATAAAATTTGATTTTCCACCAAGTTTTGCTACTACAGCACTAACATTAGCAGGTGCACCCCCAGCTACTCTTTCAAAACTTATGACATCCTTTAATTCACAAACTTTTTGATTAGGTATAAAATCAATTAAAGCTTCTCCTATACTTATTACTTTTTTCATATTTGCCACCTTACATATTTATTTTACAAATTTCTTTAACTTCGATTTCATCTTTTAAAGTATCTATTAATTCTTTTTTTCCTATTCCACCTGAAAATGCTGTAGCACTCCCACAAGATGATCCTAATTTTAATGCTTCTTTATAATCCTTAGTTCTTCGATATCCACTCACAAAACCTGCAACCATAGAGTCTCCTGATCCAACTGTATTTACAACATCACCCTTAGGCGCATTACTTAAGTGTATTTTTCCTTCTTCGTCAACTAGTAATGCTCCATCTTTTCCCATAGATATTAGTACATTTTTAGCTCCCATGTCTTTAAGCTTTGTTGCATAAAAAATAGTATCATCTATAGAATCTATTTTAATTTCAAATATTTCCTCTAATTCATGAATATTTGGTTTTATAAGAAATGGATTGTATTTTAATGTATTCAGTAAAAGATTGCTAGTTGCATCTACTACAACTTTTGCATCTTTTTTAGCTACCTTACTAATTATATCTTCATACAATGTATTACTTAGTGATTTAGGTATACTTCCACATAAAACTAATACATCTTCATCTTGTAATTTTTCAATTTTTTTATATAATAATTGTAACTTATCCTCACTTACATGAGGTCCTTTACCATTAATTTCCGTTTCAGCTTTATCCTTTATTTTTAAGTTAATTCTGCTAAAGCCTTCTTCTAATTGTATAAACTCCGTATTTACTCCTTTAAAAGCTAAAGCATTTTCTATATATTCTCCGATAAATCCACCTAAAAATCCTAGTGCTGTATTTTCTACTTGGAGTTCTTTAAGCATAAGTGAAACATTTATACCTTTTCCACCTGGATATAGTTCTTCCTTATTAGATCTGTTTACTTCCCCTATTTTTAATTTATCCGTTTCTACTACGTAGTCTATAGATGGATTAAGAGTTACTGTATATATCATATTTACATCATTCCTTTTATTATAGTTAAAAGGCTAGATACACTAGCCTTTTTCTTATTTATTGTAGTAATTTATACTTCCTTTATTTACATGGCTAAATTGTACATTATGTTCTTCATTATTTAAATTAAAGCATCTAAATGTAAATGACTTCATTCCTTCATTAATAAATACCTCTACAAAGCTATTATCTACATAAATATCAACTTTATATTCTTCTTTATTTAAGCCTTCTGTACATCTTTTCAGTCCATTTTTTACATCTATTTCTAATTTTAGATTGCTTCTATCTACTTGAATTACATTTTTATTAAAATCAAAGTTTAACTCCCAATAATCATTTTCATTACCAAACCTAACCCATGTATTTTCATCTTCTTTACGCATATTAAATTGAATATGATAATGATTAGATTTTGTTTTTATTATATTACTGCTAAATTCATTCTTATCATTAAATAGATTATTTAACTCCTCTGATACAAATTTACACAATCTATTTTCGACTAATCTAAGAGAATGAGGCATAGTTAACCCATGCTTCCACATTTCATTATCACTTGGAAGATCTTGTTCTCCACATCCAAACCATGATACCAACATAGGCTTATTATCTTTTCCATAAAATGCTTGAGATGCATAAAAATCAAATCCACTGTCTACTTCATCCATATACTCTAGATCAAATTTCATATTTTCTACATCTAATTTTCCTACTAAATATAGTGTTGCGAATTGATTTTGATATTTTAATTCTTCTTTTTCAAGACCCATAGGAGAAAGTATTATTACATCTTTACCTTCAACTTCTATAAAACTTGGGCACTCTAACATATAGCCTGTATCTATTGGAAGATTTATTTCACCTAGATAATACCATTGTAATAAATCTTCACTTGTATATAGTAATAATGCACCTTTTTCTTTTTTACTTTTTGCTCCTAATAGCATATAGTATTTTTCATCTTTTCTAAAAACAAAAGGATCTCTAATATCTCCAGTCATATCCGCTGGTGCTCCATCTATAATTGGATTGTTTATATATTTTTCTATATTACCTTCTTTATCCATTATTGCTACAGCTTGCTTTGGTATTCTACCATTTTCAATTTTGTAATTTGCTGTGTAGAATAAGTATAATAATCCATCTTTTTCAATAGCATTTCCTGAATAACATCCATTTTTTTCATACTCCATATTAGGAGTTAAAGCTATATATTTATCATCCCAAGTTAATAAATCTTTAGATGTTAAGTGTCCCCAATGCTTCATACCATGATTAGGCTCAAATGGAAACCATTGATAAAAGAAATTATACTCTCCATTAAAGTAAGCCAACCCATTTGGGTCATTCATTAACCCGCTCTTAGGATAAATATGATACTTTGGTAAATATTCACTTTGACTAACAAATTCACTTAATTCTTCTAAATATGGTCTATGTTTATCTTCCACATATGTGTATTTTTCTATTTTTTCTAATCTCATAATATCTCCTTATTTTCTATAATCACTAACTTTTATTTATAAAGTTACTTTATTATTTCTAGCTTCTATCTTGTTTGATTTCTCTATTCCTTGTACTCCTTTAATTTTGTGATATATAACTAAAAATACTACTGGAACAATAAATGCTATTAAATTTCCTATTACATAATGTAACATTACTGGTGGATTTACTATTGTTATACCAGGTATTCCTGTTAATCCAGAACCTAGTGCTTTTACATCTAGTAATTTCATATATACTCCACCTAAACCTGCTCCTAATACACCACTTAAAAATGGAATTATAGAATCTTTTAAGTTTACTGCAAATATCGCAGGCTCTGAAACTCCCACTAATGTAGGTACAAAACTAGATACTGCTATTTCTTTTAATTTTGATTTTTTTCTTGCTAATAAGAACATTCCTATACAAGCGCCCCCCTGAGCTATAATTGATACTGACCATAACGGTTGTATATAGTTAAATCCTGTTTGTGCAATTAATTGTGCTTCTATACTTCCTATTGCATGGTGTGTTCCTGTTATAACTAACGGTTGAAGAAGTGATGCAAACACAAAAGCTCCTACAACACCTGCTTTTACATATAATATTTCACACACAAATCCAAGAGCTGATGCTATACTATCCCCTAACGGTCCAAATACTATGAATAAAGCTAAAGATGATACTATTATTGTTAAAGTCGGTACAAGTACAAATGAAAATACTTGTGGAACATATTTCGTAATAAACTTTTCAAACTTAGCTAAAAATAACGATGTTAATATAGCTGGGAATATTCCACCTTGGAATGCTACTGCTGGAACATTTATTCCAAATAAATTCCAGTACTCTACGTTAGTAGCTGTACCTTGTAAATATTCAAATCTGTCTCCTAATTCTGGATGAATTAATATTAATCCTATTATTATACCTAATACTGGATTTCCACCAAATCTTTTAGTTGCTGAGTAAGCTATAAGTACTGGTAAGAACGTTAGCCCTGTAGCTATAATATTTAAAAATGATGCGACATCATTTGCCCATTTATAGTTATCAGCTAATGTGCCTTCTAATCCAAATATACCTTCTGTTATAAACAAAGATTTTAAGCCTAAAATCATTGCACACCCAACTATTGCTGGTATTAAACCTACAAAAATATCTGAAAAAGCTTTAAACATGCTTTTAAGTTTACCTTGTCCTTTGTTAACTTCACTTTTTATATCAGATAAAGACGCTTCTTTCATTCCTGATATTTCCATCAAAGCAGCATGTACAAGGTCTACAGTTTTTGTTCCAAATATAATTTGTAATTGACCTCCATTAAAAAATACTCCTTTAACCCCTTCAATATTTTCAATGATTTCTTTATTATACTTTGTTGTATCTTTTAATACTAATCTTAATCTTGTTACACAGTGGGCTGCACTTGCTATATTCTCTTTTCCTCCAACATTTTCAATCACTGCGTTAGCAATGTTCTTATAATTCATATTTTCTCCTCCCTTTATTTTTGGAACGTTCCAATCTTTTATTTTAATTATAATATATAACCTTATACTTTTCAATAAAAACATTTTCCTTTTTCCATAAAAATATATTTCACTTAACCTAATTATCAATAAAATATTAAAATATTTTTTTATGCATGATGAATTATCATATTAAGTGCAACTCCTAAAAGTGTATAAAAAAATAGCTCATAAGTTTATGTTCATGTTACAGTAATAATAACCACAAAACCACTGTACATGAAAGGACATAAAATTATGAACTATAAACATATTACCATAGATGAAAGGTGTTGCATAGCCAATTTCTTAGACTTAGGATGGAGTATAAGAAAAATCGCAAAACATCTGAATAGAAATGCTTCTACAATTTCAAGAGAAATCAGAAGAAACTCTGTTAATGGAAAATATTTAGCTCATATAGCAAATGGAATTTACCTAAATAACAGAATGAACTGCGGCGCAAAGGGAAAATCATCTAACTATAAATTAATTGAGTATATAGAAGATGTTCTAAACAAAACTTGGTCACCTGAACAAATAGCCGGTAGGCTACGCCTAGAATCTAAAGATGATAAATCTATGAAGATTGGATTCAAAACAATCTATAGATGGATATACAAAAATATTATTGCAAAAGGTGATGTAAAGAAATTAAGAAGAAAAGGAAAATCTTTAAAATCAAAAGAAACAAGAGGTAAATTTAATATAGGTAAAAGTATAAAAAATAGACCAAAAGATGTTAGGAAAAGAGAAAGTTTTGGACATTGGGAATTAGACACTGTTGTATCTAGTCGAGGAAAGTCAAAATCCTGCCTTTCAACTTTTGTAGAAAGAAAAAGCAGATACTTAATCGCTCAAGTTATGGATAATAGAAAATCAGCAACATTTAACTTACATTGTTTCAAAGTATTTGAGTCTATTTCAAATAAATTAATTAAAACATTTACAGTTGATAGAGGTAAAGAATTTGCTGGTTATAATGAAATCGAAAGGAGATTAAATATAGATGTTTATTTCGCAGATCCTTATTCTTCTTGGCAAAGAGGTACTAATGAGAACACTAACGGATTATTAAGAGAGTTTTATCCGAAAAGATTTGATTTTTCTACTATAACTCAAAATGAGCTTGATGTTGTAGTAAATATAATAAATAATAGACCTCGCAAGTGTCTTGAATATAAAACACCTGCAGAAGTCTTTGCTGCAACATAAACATAAAATGTTGCACTTATATTGACAATCTATCGCATAAAAAAACATAGCTAAAAAAGCTATGACTTTGATTTATTATAAATTAATTTTTTTAGTAGTCTCTACTTCTAGAAAATTTACTGGTAATACTTTATTTATTATAGTATCACTCTTATTTACTACTGATTGAAGTGTATTAACTGCCTCTATTGCAAGTTTTTCAATATCTTGTTTTATAGTAGAAATTTTTAAATGTTCATTAGGATAACTTTTAGCACCATCAAATCCTATTATCTGTACATCCTGGGGTATTTTTATTCTCATTTCTTCAAGTATTTCAACAACATACTCTGCATATCTATCTGTAGCACAAAATATACCGTCAAATTTTATATTGGTATTGTATGATTCTTTTATAAACTTATCTACTTCTTTTCTAAATTCACTGGACTTACAATTACTGCTAAAAATAGTATAATTTAAATTCAAATCCTTGCAAGCTGTTTCAAAACCAAATTTTCTATCATTTAAAGCTTTATTATCTTCTATTTCTCTTGTAATATGTAACAGATTATTGCATTTTCTTTTATATAATTCTTTTACAGCCAATTTGCCTCCATTTATATTATCGCTAGTTACATAAGGTATAGATTCATTATAATATCTTTCTATAGCAACATAAGGTAAATTTTTAATTAAGTAAGGTAATATATTACTATAAGATACAGATATAATACCATATACTTTATTTTGTTTAGCCATTTCAATGTATTCAATCTCTGTTAGATAATCATCATGAGAGTTGCATAATAACATCTTTTTCCCTATTTTTTTTAGTTCTAACTGTAGATAATATGTAAGTTCAGAAAAAAATGGATTCCATACTGTAGGTAATATAAACACTACATTACTGGCTTTGTTTGTTTTTAATTCTCTTGCTGCTATATTTGGTATGTATCCTAATTCTTTTATCGCTTCTTCTATTTTTTGTTTTGAAGATTCTTTTATTTTTACATTATTTATATAATTAGATACTGTACCTCTAGATACACCAGCTTTTTTAGCTACATCATTCATATTTGCCACAATATCACCTCATTTTTATTTTTATATCTATATAATTTTTTATATTCATTATATCATATAATTATAAAAAAATTCCTGATTTGCAAAACTTTTAATTACTTCTCATTACTTTATATAATAATTTATTTTTGTATAAAATAACACATTATTTAAATTATTAATGTATTTTTCGTGAATTTCAATGGTGGAGACTAAAGGAATATAACCCCCTGTCCGCAAATCATATCCATACCGTATCTACGTACTTAGCCTTCTAATTTAAAATTTCACAATATATAACAATTACGAAAGTTTATTATATAATAATATCATAAATTTAATTATTTATCACAAAGTAAGCTGACATAGCCAAAAATAAAAGTGCCTAATTGCTAACTTAGGCACTTTTACTTTATTTCATAACTTTCTTTATAATATTTATTCTATTTTTATATGGTGGTAATACTAATTTAATATCTAATTTAGTGCTCTTTTTAACAATACTTTTACTATGAGTAAATGTATCAAAACTACTCTTTCCATGATAACTACCCATACCAGATGAACCTATTCCACCAAAAGGTAAGTAATTAGATGCAACATGACTTATAGTATCATTTACACATCCTCCACCAAATGAAAATCTAGTTATTACATCTTCGCTAAAAGCTTTATTTTCAGAGAAAACATATAAAGCTAGTGGATTTTTATGTTTAGATATATAGTACTTTATATCTTCTATATTCTTATATTTTATAACAGGAAGTATTGGGCCAAATAATTCTTCACTCATAACTTTGTCATTTAAGTCTACATCTTTAAGTATTGTTGGAGATATAAATCTATTTTTAAAATCAATTTCCCCTCCATATACTATCTTATTTTTATCATGTTCAAGAATATTTTTTAGCCTATTCATATGTTTATCATTTACTATACGTCCAAATTCCTTATTATTTTTTATATCTTCACCGTAAAATTCTTTTATTACTTTTATAAATTCTTTAACTAAATCATCAT
>NZ_CATXCO010000065.1:0-10565 GCF_958366745.1 uncultured Romboutsia sp. | reverse complement strand
TTATAAATAGACTTATATTATCAAAAAATAAATAACTACTTACTGAATATGGTTAATAATGAATATATATGTTATAATTTAATAAGCGTTTGAATTAAATAAATTATTAAGCTTAAGAAAGGGAAAATTTATGAATCTTAAGGAAAAATTTGACGAGTGGATAGATTTTATAGATTCTAAGAAAAAGATTATAATAACAACTTCACTTTCAATATTAGGATTTATAGTTTTAATTATAATATTTTTAGTAAGTAGTGATGAGTTAAGTGTTTCGAAAGAGTCTAATATTTTAGTTAAAAATATAGAACAACGAAAATATTCAATTGCACTTAATAACTATGAAGACTGGGAAAAAGAATTTTCAAGATCTAAAATGAATAGACTTAATAAGTCTGTTTCTAAAAAGATTAATAAGTTACTTCTTGATAGTGGGGATAAGTATATAACAGGACAAATATCAAAAGAACAATATATAGGACTTATAAATACTATCAACGCTTTAGAAAATATAAATGTAGATTTAAAAAAGATTATAGAGCAGGCAAAAAGAGTAGATGAAATGTATCAGGAGGAAAATATAAAGTATGATACAGCAATTTCCTACATAAATACTGCTTCTATTATAAATGGTATGGTAAATAGTTTAGATATTTATAAAAATAATATAGAAGAAATAAATCAATCAAGAAAAATATATAAATCTGCATTAAAATATCAGACTGATAAAAAATATTATGAAGCTATAACTTCTTATGATAAAGTTTTACAAATTGATAAAAAATACTATGAATTAGCTAATAAAAATAAAAAAGAATGCATAGAGCTTATGTATAATTACTACATAGAAAAATCAAAAGAAGCTAACAAAAATGGTGATTATGAAGAAGCACTACAATATATAGATTATATTAAGGAATATTATATAGATGATGAAACTATATTAGAACTAGAAAAACAATATCAAACTAATTTAGCTATGTATACGTTAACTACTGACGATATACTGAATTTAATTGCTAAAAAAAGCAACAAGAAGAAATCAAATTTATCTATAAATTCATTCCAACAGATGGTTAATGATGAGAAGTATTATTATACAGAGGTATATGAACATGATACTTTAATAGATGAAGTATTAATTGATGCAAAATCTAAAGAAATATATTCTTATAAAGATTCAAATAAGGATTATAAAACAAATTATAGCGATGGATACTTTAGGGTTACATCAGATGGAAGTATTCAATTTGCAATAACTGAAGAAAAAGCACAATTTATACTAGAGAAAAAATTAGAAGAAAAACAAAATAAATATAAAAAGATTATAAGTGTATCAAATGATAAAATAGATAAATATATAGATAATAAAGTTGACTTAGATAAAAAGTTAAAAGATGATGGAGATATATACTATTATAAAGTTGTTAATAAAGGGTTATTTAAGAAAAAAGAAGTCTATATTATAAATATGTATACTGAAAAGGTGTATTTAATAGATAATGACGGTATAAAAGATTATTAAGCGTGTTTTTAGCACGCTTTAATAATTGATGCTAGTTTAAGGAGAGAGCATATGAAAAATATTAATAAAAAAATATGGATAGTATTAGGTATTATTTTATCAGTTTGTTTTATATTTATAGGAACACTAACTGTTATTATAAATGGAGATAAAATATGTAAAAATACTTATATAAATGATACTAATATAGGTGAATTAACTAAGGAACAAGCTAGTGAAAAACTAAAAAATATATATAATGAAGATAACATCGAGTTTAAATATAATGATAAAAAATTTATCGTTTTGGCTAAAGAAATTGATTTTTATTATGATATAGATAATACTGTAGAACAGGCATATGGATTAAATAGAAAAGGATCATTTATAGATAATTTAAAAATAACTATAAATAGCCTTAGAGGATATAAAAATACTCTTAAATTATCTATTAACTATAATAAAGATAAGCTTAAATCGTATATAGAGGGATTGTCAAAAGATATAAATGTTTCTATGAAGAATGCAAGTATAAAAATTGAAAACTCTAATATAAAAATACAAAAGGATGAAGAGGGAGTAAATTTACAAGTAGATGAAAGTTTAAATAATGCTATAAATGAACTAGAAAAAGGAAATACATTAATAAACTTAGTGGTTGAAAAAATACAACCAGATGTAAAAGAGGAAAGTTTAGAGAAGGTAGATACAATGCTTGGAACATATTCTACTAAATTTGACTCATCTGTTTCAGGAAGAAGTCATAATGTGGCGTTGGCTGCAAAAAGTACTAGTGACGTATTATTAATGCCAGGTGAGAGCTTTTCTTATAATAAACACACTGGCTCAAGAACTACAAGTAATGGATATAAAAATGCACCTGTAATAGTACAAGGTGTAGTACAAGAAGGTATAGGTGGTGGAGTATGTCAAGTATCCTCAACACTTTATAATGCAGTTTTATATGCTGGATTAGAGATAGAATCTATTAAAAATCATTCAATACCTTCATCATATGTACCTAAGGGTAGAGATGCCACTGTTAGTGATGGTGCAATAGATTTTATATTTAAAAATAATTTAAAGTATCCTGTTTATATAAAGAATTCAGTTTATGGGAATACTTTAACTTGTACAATATATGGAAGCAATGAAGATAAACAAAAAATAGAAATACTAACTAATACAGATAGTGTATCTGAAGCTCCGATTAAAAAAGTCGATGATCCAACATTACCTAAAGGAGAAGAAAAGCAGTTAGAGGCTGGTAGAAAGGGATATACTGTATCTACATATAGAATATATAAAGATAATAATGGAAATGTATTAAAAAAAGAAAAGGTATATGTATCGTACTATCCTAAAAAACAAGGGGTAGTGGCGGTTGGAACAATGGAGGCTCCTATAGTTGAAGAAGAAACTACTCCTGTAGAGAATATACCTTCTGAAGATGTAGTTCCTCCTAATAATGTAGAGGTTAATCCAGAACAAGAAACAGAGGCTATATTTGAAGAATCGCCAATTTCAAATAATTAAAATATAAAAAGAATAAACTTAAAATGTATATAAAATGACCTTTATAATAATTAAGGTCATTTTATTTTTATGTATAGAAAAATAGCAAAAAATGTATAGTTTTGACTTGATATAGCAAATGTGATATCTTAATTATATAGAAATGGAGGAGATTATTATTTTAGGTAAAAGTATAATAAATGATATAAGAATGATGGATAAAAAGAGTCTAGATATATCTTTAATACAAGATGATAAATCAGATATAACATTTTTTAATATAGATGAAGAAGAAAGTAATGAAACATTAAAAGCATTAAAGCAAAGTTATGTTACTACTAATTATAAAGAAGAAACTATACTTAATTTACAAAATACATTAAATAGTTCTTCAGATGATGCATCTAAGGAGTTAAAAATAGAATCTTATAAAAAATATAATGAAGCTTTAAATTTAGCGAGTAGAAATTATATTACTACAGCTACAGAAATTATAGAAAAAGCGTCAGAACTTAACCCAAAAGATGTGGATATCTTAAATTTAAGAGGATTATTAAAACTTTTAAAGTGTGATTTTTCAAAGTCATTTGAAAGTTTTTATACTGCAATGTGTTATGGGAATAACGAACTATCAAGAAAATATGTGGATATATTATCTTCAGATGAGTTTAAAGTCTTCTTAGGAAGGTATAATCACTCTATAAGATTTATAAATGAAGATTTAAATCAAGAGTCTATACATATATTAAATAATATTATAGAGGAAGACCCAGATTTGATAGAGCCTTATGTTATACTAGCGTTACTTTATGATAAAATGGGGAATCTAAAAAAGAAAGAGTATTATTTAGATAGATTAGAACAAGTGGATAAAGATAATCCTTTATTTGAAAACAAAATAAAAAGTGAAGATAAAGAAACTAAGGTTGTTGAGAAAAAAACTAAAAAGAAAATAAATATTATGCCGTATGCAATAGCGGGTATATTAGCCATTAGTATGGTAGCTTATAATATAAGTAATAAAAATAAAATAGAAAGTCTAAACGCTCAGTTAAATAAAAAAGATGAAAAAATAGAAGAGATAGATAAGCAGCTAAGTGAAACTTCTGAAAAATTAGATGAAACAAATCAGCAACTAAATGAAACAAATCAGGAATTAGATGAAGCTAAGAAACAAGAAATGCTAGTTTCTAGTGAGGTAGATTTATATCAAAAGGCACTTGAATTAAAGGCTAGTAAAAATTATAAAGATGCTATAACGTATTTTAAGAAGGTAATTGAATATGGAAAAACTAAAAAATATATTTCAGAATCAATATACCAAGTAGCATTTTTAAGCGAGAAAACTAAAAATTATAATCAAGCAGTAAAATATTATAAAAAGTATATAAATACTTATACTAAAGAGGATCAATACTATGATGATGCTTTCTATCAATTAGGAATGTTATACTATGAAAATGGTGATTTAGAAAATGCTAAAAAGACATTTTATGGAATGAGAAGTGAAGTTCCAGATAGTATGTATAATAACTCAAAGGTAAAAGAAATTTTATCAAAGTAAAATAACACTAAACCATAGGAATACTATACTCTACCAAATAAAAAGTAAACTAACAATACTAATATACTTATTATTTGGTAGGAGGTAAACTCTATTATATACAAAAGAATTGTTCCTTTCCATACTTATAGATGGTAAGTAAGGATTTATAAATAAAGATATAGTAATAAATACTATATTTGAAGTTGTATCTAATTTAAGCGATTGATTACTAGAATTAGAATAAATAAAATGTGGGGATTTTTAAATTAATCTTGTAGTATCTAAATAATCCTATCTTTTATTATGCATTAGATGTTGAAGATTGGTATGCACAAGTAATTCAAGGTAATAATAGTAATTATATAGATAAACAAGATAAACTTTTTATATAGTTTAGAAATTATATATTATAAAAATAAAAGTTAAAATGATTTATTACTTTAACTTTAAAACTATGACGATTTTTAGGAGACAAATATGAAAACACTAAATCAACTGGCAATAATATTAGGTTTATGGGCCTTAGGTGAATATATTAGTTCATTTATACAAAGTGTAGTTGTTATCCCGGGTAGTATAATAGGTATGATATTATTGTTTATACTACTTAAAGCTAAGGTTATAAAATTAGAAAGTATAAATGAAGTAAGTAATTTCTTTTTAGATAATATGGCTATATTTTTTATACCAGCAGGAGTTTCATTAATTAAATCCTTAGATCTTATATCAGATAATGTATTTGTATTATTAATTACAATATTTATAAGTACTATTATAGTTATGTATGTAACTGGTAAATTAGTTGACATTATGATAAATAAAAAGTCTAAGGAGAATTGATTATGTATAATGTATTTGACACAGAAATTTTTGGAGTAATACTTACAATATTATTTTTTAATATAGGAATATATATACAGAAAAAAACTAATAAGCCTATATTTAATCCATTGCTTATAGCTATTCTAGGTATTATATTATTTTTAAGTATAACTAAGATTCCTTATGAAAGTTACAAGTTAGGAGGGGATAGAATAAACTTCTTTTTAGGTCCTGTAACAATTGTATTAGCAGTTCCTTTGTACAAGCAGTTTGATTTATTTAAAAAATACTTATTAGAGATATTAATTGGTATAAGCTGTGGAGTTGTTGTATCTTTTATATCAATAAAATTAATAGGACACTTTACTAATGCTGATGTAGATATAATAAATTCATTAATACCAAAGTCAATAACTACACCTATGGGTATATCTTTGACAAAAACACTAAATGGAGTAGAAGCAATAACAGTAGTATCTATAATATTAACAGGGATATTAGGTGCTATTATATCTCCTATAGTATTTAAAATAGGAAAAATAAATAATCCTGTAGCAAAAGGAATTGCATTAGGTACTTCAGCACATGCATTAGGTACTACTAAAGCATTAGAAATGGGAGAAGTTGAAGGTGCAATGAGTGGACTATCTATAGGGATTTCAGGAATAATTACAGTTATTTTAATACCTATAATAATAAATTTTATGTAGCGTTTAAATAGTTTATATTATTACTAAACAATGTAATCCAATTAAATAAATCTATAATTTTAAATATTATAATATTATTTTTAAATAATATATCAATAAAAATAAAATATATTGTAAAACTATATATGATTTAAAATTAAACAATAAAAAATTAAAAAAAATATCAAATGAAAATGAAAAATATGAAATACAGTTATGCATATATTTTATTATATATACATAATTGTATTTTTTTTGTTTTTATGAATACCTTAATATACCTGATATTATAAACAATTATATTTACAATTAAATATATAAATAAGTTATAAAATGCAAGAAAAAAATACAACTAATCATTTGTCAAAAGAATAGCTACAATATACACAAAAGGCTGATTAAAAATGCACTAGACATATTAAAAAAAGGTAATATAATATAACATGTAATGAATAAAGAAACAAAATAGTTATATACTATTGAGCTTGAAGGGAGAATACGATGAGTAAAGTTAATACCGCCGTAGAAGATAATATTTTTCTAAGATATCTTGTAATAATAACAGGTATGCTAATAGCATGCATAGGTATAAATGGATTTATAAGGCCAGCACATTTGCTAAGTGGAGGGGTTCCAGGAATATCTACAGCTATAAACTATTTGACTGGAATTAATATAGGTATATTAACATTTTTAATAAACATACCAATATTTATATTAGGGTTTATATATTTAGAAAAATCATTTTGTATATCTAGTTTAATCAATATGATATTATTTTCTATATTATTAGGTTTAACTCAAAATATAGGTGATATAATCCCAGTAAATGATATATTACTTCAAAGTGTATTTGGAGGAATACTAGCTGGAATTGGATCAGGGCTTGTATTTAGAACTAAATCATCTCAAGGTGGAACGGATATAATAGCTGCAATATTAAAATTTAAAAAAAATATTCAAGTTAAGGATACAACATTAAGTATAAATATATTAATAGTTTTAGTTAGTGGAGTATTGTTTGGTATGGATTTAGCATTATATACTCTTATTGAAATGTTTTTAAGTGCTTCTGCTATGAATATTGTAAAGGATGCCATGAACTCTCAAAAATCTGTTATGGTTATATCTAGAGAAAGTGAATCTATAGCAAAAGATATAATGACTATTGTTCATAGAGGTGTAACATTCTTAGAAGCAGAAGGTGCATATACAAAAGAGAAAAAAAGAATTATATATTGCATAGTATCATCAAATGAGATACCTAAAATAAAAGAAATAGCTTTAAACTATGATAAAAAATCATTTATATCAGTAAATGATGTCACCGAAGTTAAAGGAAGAGGATTTAAAGAAAAATATTTATAAAAATGAATAAAATTTAATTTAATTAACATAATATTTAAAGAGAGGTAATGCTCTCAAAAAACTCTAGAGTTGTATAAATTTATCGGGAAGTTTATACATACGGTATAAATTACTTTAAAATTGAAAATGTTTAGTGTATTAGAGCGGGTGTCTTAATGGATTTAATGGAATCGGACAATGTCTACTCTACAAATAAAGTGTTTTATACAAAAAACACTTTATTTTTTTTGTAAATTAAAAATATTTATAGAAAATAATACAAAATATATAATATAATAAATTTAATAATGTGATAATCTATCAATCGTATAGGAGATATAAGAGCTATGAATTTATCTAAAGAGCATTTTGATATGTATAATGAGTATACATTAAATATAAATAAAATAAAAAGAGAAGTTAATGCAATAATTAAAAGGCAAAGATTTACGGCTAGAAGATGTAAGAGAGCTTCTGAGGAAGAGATACTAGACCTTGAAATTAATAAATATGAAGAAGTAGAAAGTATAAATAAAAAGAAAATACCTAGTAAAATTTATGAATTTTCTAATGGAGATATATATATAGGGAAAATAGTAAATGGTAAAATGGACGGAATAGGAACCTATAATTTTGTAGAGGGAATAGAGTATATAGGAGAGTTTAAAAATGATATGAAGAATGGTCTGGGAATGTGTACATTTAAAAGTGGTAATATCTATATAGGGAATTTTTTAGAGGATACTATAAATGGAATGGGACAGATGGTATATAAAAGTAAAGATGAATATATGGGAAACTGGTTAGATGGGAAAAAACATGGCAAAGGAATATATATATGGCGTGATAATAGCATGTATATAGGCGAATTTAAAAATAATAAAATGGATGGCTATGGAGTATGTTATGATTGCCATGGAAATATAATATATGAAGGAGAATGGAAAAATAATTTAGTTCATGGCAAAGGAACGTATATATGGGAAGAAGGAAAAAGATATGAAGGTGAATTTTTACATGGTAAAAAGCATGGAGATGGAACTTTCTATTTAAATAATGAATTAGTATATGAAGGAACTTGGAAGTTTGACAAGCCTTGCATATTTGATAGAAGTTTAGATGAAATATTTGCAATAAAACTTTAGCTTTGTCTATAAAATTAGACAAAGCTATTTTTATTTAAAATATCATTAATTTAAATAAATTATATACTAGCTTAGATAATAAATGAATATAGAATAATTATATTAAGGGGTATTAATTGTTTTATAAATGTTTATTATACATAGATAGTAAATAATTATTGGAGGATGATATTTTGAAAAAAATAATCTTTATATTTTTATCTATAATATTAGTATATTCTTATTACTCTAACAGAAATACTATACAAGAAATTGAAACTATAAATACTAAATTAGCATCCAATGATATTAGAGTTAATAATAATATAAATATGGATAATTTTAAGAATATAAAAATTGGTGACAATAAAGCTTATGTAATATCTAATATAGGGAAACCATCGAGAATCGATTATAGTGAGTACAATTTCAAATGGTATGTATATAATGAGGATTTAAATAAATTTGCAATGGTAGGAATAGAGGAGGATAATGTAGTAGCTCTTTATAGTAATGGAATTGATAGTAATGAAATAGATATAAGATTAAACTCAAATAGAGATTTTGTAAGAGAAAAATACAGTCCATTAGAATATAAGAAAAAGGGAAATACTAGATATGTTATAAACTCTGACGATCAATATGATATATTAGATATTGGAAAAAACTATGTAACAGTTTTTTATGATATACATGAAGATAATAAAGTATGTGGATACCAAATTATAAGTAAAAAAGCAGAATCAACATTAAATGGAATCTATCCACAAGGAAATGATAGATTACAAGAAAGTTTTGAAGCTCAAACTAAAGACCTTGTAAATACTGAACGTACAAAAAATAATTTAAATATATTATCTTATAGTGAAAAAGCAACTACTAGCTCAAGAAAGCATAGTGAAGATATGATGATAAAAAATTATTTTGATCATACTAATAAAGAAAATAAAAGTCCTTTCGATAGGATGGAAGAAGAAGGTATAAATTACAAAAATGCAGGAGAAAATATTGCAGCAGGGCAAAGCAGCGCAATATATGCACATCATGCATGGATGAACTCTTTAGGACATAGAAAAAATATTTTAGGGGATTATAAGTATATAGGAGTTGGTGTTATATTTGGAGGATATTATAACATATACTATACTCAAAATTTTTACACATAGACATACATGAAAGGAAGTCATAACTATGTTTAAGCACAAAAAAATCACACTTATAATTACAGCTGTATTAGTTTTTTTTAGCAATTCGTTTATGTATGCCGAATCTATAAATGATGAAGAGGTATTTATAAAAAATGGTTCAAGAGATAAAAAGCTAATAGCACTAACATTTGATGATGGACCTCACCCAAAAGAAACTAATCAAGTTTTAGATGTACTTAATAAGTACAATGTAAAAGGTACTTTTTTTATAGCTGGAAAACATGCTAATTGGTATCCAAATCCTTTAGTTAGAGCAAGTAAAGAGGGACATGAAATAGGAAATCACACATTTAATCATCCAGATATAACTAACTTGACAAATGCACAGTTAGAAGAAGAAATATTAAAATGTGAAGAGATACTTATAAAACTAACTGGTAAAAAGCCAACATTATTTAGACCACCATATGGTAGTTATAAACAAGAAGAATTAGCATCGATAGCAAAAAAACTTAATTATAAAATAGTATTATGGACTACTGTAGATGCTAGGGATTGGCAAAATCCAGCTGCAGAAGTTATAGCAAATAAAATAATAAATAATGCAAAAAATGGGGATATAATACTTTTACATGATTATGCAACTAATAATACTGTTGCTGCATTAGATATATTAATTCCTAAAATGATGGATCAAGGTTTTGAATTTGTAACAGTATCACAGATAATAGATAAATAATTAGAAAAAATTATAATGCTATACCTAAGGAGGTATAGCATTTTTTATGTATAAGGAAATTATAGCATGAATATATTTATTGATAACCTATGAATATAAATAATATAAATAACTTTAGAAATAAAATAGAAAAA
>NZ_CATXCO010000064.1:0-10856 GCF_958366745.1 uncultured Romboutsia sp. | reverse complement strand
GACTTAATAAAATAGCTAGACATTTGAATATTAATGCCTAGCTATTTTTAACTATTATAAATCTCATAATTATCTAACAGAACTTTTATTTATAATATTACAAATATATTTTTTAATAATTTAATTTTATGTTCCACAATATGTTTTATAAGGACAACTTGAAGGTTTTGGAAGAGTTGTGTAATCATCTTGATCATTTGAATAATCATATGGTCTTGAAAGTACATTAAGAAGCTTCATCATAACACTTAAATCCCCTTTATCAGCAGCTTCTATTGCTTCTTCTACTCTATGATTTCTTGGAATCACATAAGGATTAGATTCCTTCATAAGTTTATTAACTTCTTCACTTGAATTTGGTTGTCTTTTTAGTCTTTCTTGCCAACTATCATACCAATTTTTAAATTCATCGCTAATAAACATACCTTTATCCATATTATTTTTAGTAGTTAAAGAAACAAAAGTATTAGTATAGTCTTCGTTATACTTTTCCATCATACTAAGTAAATCTTCAATTATAGCTTTATCTAGCTCTTCTTTATTAAATATACCAAGCTTTGATCTCATTATAGATATCCAATTATTGTAATATATCTCATCGTAATCAGAAATCGCCTCTTGAGCTATATTTATAGCTTCATTTTGATCTTCATGTAGTAGCGGCAATAAGCTTTCTGCAAATCTACATAAATTCCATCCTAGCATTTTAGGTTGATTTTTATATGCATATCGACCATATACATCTATTGAACTAAATACAGTATCTGGATTATAAGTATCCATAAAAGCACAAGGTCCATAATCAATAGTTTCTCCACTAATGGTCATATTATCAGTATTCATAACTCCATGTATAAATCCAATACATTGCCATTTAGAAACAAGACTTGCTTGAGCTTTTATTACTTCTTTTAAAAAGTTAATGTACTTATTTTCATCATCTTCTATATATGGATAATGTCTTTTTATTGAGTAATCAGCTAATTCTTTAAGTTGTTCTTTATTTCCCCACTGTGATATATATTGAAAAGTTCCAAATCTAATATGACTAGACGCCACACGAGTTAGGATTGCACCTTCTTTTACAGTTTCTCTAATTACAGTTTCTCCAGTTTTTACTACTGCCAAGCTACGTGTTGTTGGAATTTTAAGATTATACATAGCTTCACTTATTATATATTCACGAATCATAGGTCCAAGCACTGCTCTTCCATCCCCTCCGCGAGAATATGGAGTTTTCCCTGATCCTTTAAGTTGTATATCATATCTTTTTCCTGATGGTGTTATTTGCTCTCCTATTAATAAAGCTCTTCCATCTCCGAGCATCGTAAAATGCCCAAATTGATGCCCTGCATAGGCTTGTGCAATAAAAGCACCTTTCTTTATAGTTTCACTCCCAGATAGTATTTTTACGCATTCCTCAGTTTTTAAATAATTACTATCTAATCCCAACTCTTTTGCTAATGTGTCATTTAAAATAATTAATTGAGGAGATGATACAGGATTTAAATTTATCTTACTAAAAAATACCTTAGGAAGATTTAAATAACTATTGTCTAGGTTCCATCCTATTCCTTTAGATTCTTTTTTATCTTTCATTTTTTCTCCTTTATATATCGCTTATTAATTTACATTATATTAACTTGTAACCTATATCAAACTTATGATATGTATTTTATATTAATTTATTATACCCTTATTAACCTTTTCCAATAATTTTCTTATCTTATTAGAGTTTAAATTATAACTATATCAAAGCCTAATAAAGAATTTGTAGTTCCTTTATCAGTTGTTGTTGATATATATTCACTCTATCCTTTTAATAGCAATACGTTAAAATACTTGTTATATCAAACTCCAATAAAATCAAATGTAAAATAGTAGTTTAACTTATTATTTATATTACTTTTTTCTTTTTTTATATCCAACATATTCTATATTTCGACACTTTATCATATAATATAATTTAGTAATTATTTGAAAGAAATGAGGATTTATATGAGAAAAAAACTTACGTGTATAGACATATCAAAACTACTTGAATTAAAAAAGATATTACTAGAAGAAAAGTTTTTGAAAATATCAACTACATTTTTCTTAATATTTGACCCAGTATGTATATCTATATTTAACAATTATATTAGTAAAGATGTTAACGAATTATACCTATTATTAAGATTTGTAATGATGTTTTTCGCATTATTTAATCTATTTTTATTTACATCAAATGAGTTTATAACATTTTGTTGTAATCCATCAGTTGAAAAAGATTTAAATAATTTACGTGACTTAGATATTGAAAAATATAAAGATGCTTCTAATATTTTTAGAAAAATATTTTTTACTCATGTTAAATATTTATGTTTAGTAATATTATGTGTAATTTGTTTATATAAAGGAACTTCAATAATTTTTAATTCAGATTACATAGTTTCTTCTCTTTGTATAATATTGCTTAATATATTGATTGGACTTGTTTCTATATTTATAAATAAAAAATCTAAAAGTATAAATATATATTTTTCAAATCTTATAGCTATAATTAAATAATAAATTAATATATAAATATCAAAGTTAAAAGAGTATGACTTGAAAAATTTTTAAGTCATACTCTTTTATAAAATCCTTCACATATCAATTATTTTGATTATCAAAAAACTGTTTACTTTTATGCTTGTTTCATGATACTATAATATTACTTAGTTAATCAAAGTATTTGGAGGACTTATAAATAATGATAAAAATATTATGTGATAGTATAACGGATTTACCAATTGAAATAATAAAAAAACACAATATAGATATAGTTCCACTAACAGTTATATTTAATGAAAAAGAATATTTAGACAGAGTTGATATAACTACTAATGAGTTTTACAAAATGCTTAGAGAAAATGATACTATGCCTAAAACATCTCAGGCTACATATGCTCAATTTGTAAAATTCTTTGAAAAATATAAAGATGATGAAATTCTGTATCTTGCAGGTTCATCAGCTGCATCTGGAACTTACCAAAGTGCCGTACTTGCAAAAGGAGATGTAGATGCTAATATAACTATATTTGACACTTTCAACCTTTCTATAGGTGCCGGTCCACTAGTTATAAAGGCCTGTGAAATGGTTGAAAAAGGATTATCTGTTGATGAAATAGTTAAGAACTTAGAAAACCTAAAAAATGATATAGAAGTTATATTCTCTGTTGATGCATTAGAGTACTTAAAAAAAGGTGGTAGAATATCATCTACTAAGGCTGCTCTAGGAAGTTTACTTAATATAAAGCCAATACTTAATGTTAAAGATGGTTTAGTTGTTCAAAAATCTCAAGTAAGAGGTAAAAAACAAATATTCACTAGTTTAGTAAATTCTTTAGTTGAAAAGTATGGGGATGATTTAACTGATAGAATTATTTTTCTTGGTTGTGGAGACAACAAAGAAGATTTAGAAACACTAAGAGAAACTTTATTAAAACATGCTAAGGTTAAAAATGTTTACGATGTTAATATAGGATGTGTTATCTGTTCTCACTCTGGACCTGGAGTAATAGGAATATCTTGTATGTAATCTAAAATTCGCTTTGCTCAAAATATTACTTATTACAAAAAGTAGCTTATGATTAAATAAGCTACTTTTTATTATTTACTAAAATATATTTTATATTAAGATTTTATATTATTTTAACATGTAGATAGTAATATTTTTTACTCCCCACTCATTACATTTTGCTTCACTTTCCATAAATATATCTATTCTATTACCTTTTATAGCACTTCCACAATCTTCAGCTGTAAATACCTTGTCAAACTCAGGTATATAAACTTTTGAACCATAAGGTATTACACTTGGATCAACTGCTATAGTCGTTCCCTCTGTAGGTACAGTACCTGTAGATGTTATAGTGTCTCCTGCATAAGCTGTAGCCTTAACATCTAAACTTACTGTGTTACTTTCATCAATATTAGATGCATCTATAACTTTATTACCAGCAGTTATATATTTTGTATAAACATATCCTACAGTATCATTTATTTTTACCTTACTCCAATCGCCTTCATAATCTAATATAGTTACACTAGTATTTTTATCTAATACTTTATAGATATCTGAATTTGTTGACGCTCCTTTACGGAAGTTAACTCTATCTGAATTTACGTATCCATTATTATATGTTAATTCTTGTTTATTATCATTTTGTGTATTCTCATTATTGTTTATTGTATCGGCAAAGGCTAATCTGTTAAAGCCTAACATAACAGTCATAGCAACTGTAGACATGATTAGTTTCTTTTTCATAATAGTCCCTCCAATTTTTTGTTACTGTTTTGTTACTTTTAGTATATCGTAAAATCTCTATAATGTCTTAAAAAATATAAAATTACATTTATTTACTACTTATTACAACTATTTCTATTTCAATTTTCCTATATAAATTTTACATTATATATCAACGCCTACACCCTTTCTTAACTCTCTTTTTCTTTATAGTATTTAGACTCAAACTATATTTTTTATAGCAAAAATAAACAACATAATTCTAAGTTATATAAACCTTAATAATAAAAAGTTCATATCGCTTTAGTGACGAGTCGTCGAATTAATTCATACAGTCAACGATATTTAACTCGCTACCACTTTTAAAAACGTATTTGGTAAATATTTCGCACACATCCAATGCTCAAAATATCATTTTTATAGTTTTAAATTTATTAATCTTATCCTAAAATCTAAAATTTTTATATCATAGTTTCTTATACGTAAAAAAGCCCTATAGATAAATTTCTATAGGGCTTTTTATTTTATGCTTCTTTATCTAAAGGCTTTTTTAAAACTGCTAATAAAGCCATACCTACTATTGAACCAACTACTATTGCTACTAAATACATAATAGGATTTGTAACAACTGGTACAACAAATATTCCACCATGAGGTGCTCTAAGCGATGCATTAAATAACATACTTAATGCTCCTGCAACTGCTGAACCTACAGCACAAGCTGGTATTACACGAAGTGGATCTGCTGCTGCAAAAGGTATTGCACCTTCAGTTATAAATGATAATCCCATTACATAATTTACTTTACCAGACTCTCTTTGTTCCTTAGTAAATCTATTTTTAAAGAATGTTGTACAAAGAGCTATTGCAAGTGGTGGTACCATACCTCCTGCCATTACTGCTGCCATTATTTCATATTGACCTGCATCAAGTGATGCCACACCAAATACATAAGCAGCTTTGTTTATAGGACCACCCATATCTATTGCCATCATAGCACCTAATACTAAACCTAGTAATACTTTTGAAGTTCCACCAAGACTAGCTAAGAAGTTAACCATAGCATTATTTATTGCTACAACTGGAGGAAGTACTATAAATGTCATTATTATACCAATTAAAAGTGTACCAAATAGCGGTAATAATAATACTGGTTTTATACCCTCTAAAGACTGTGGAAGTTTACTAAATAACTTTTTAAGTCCTACAACTAAGTATCCTGCTAAGAAACCTGCTATTAAAGCACCTAAAAATCCTGCTCCACCATCTTTTGCTATAGCACCACCAACAAACCCTACTACAAGAGCTGGTCTATCAGCAATTGAATAAGCTATATATCCAGCTAAAACTGGTAGCATAAAACTAAATGCTAAATCTCCAATACTCTTTAATGTTGCTGCTACTGGAGTGTTTGAACCAAAGTTTGCTCCACCTACTTGACCAAGCATTGTATCTATTAAAAATGCTACTGCTATTAATATCCCACCTGCAACAACAAATGGTAACATATTTGAAACACCATTCATTAAGTGTTTATATATTTTTCTACCAATGCTTTCATTTTCATTATCTTCATTATTTGATACTACATCACCACTGTGATTATAAATTGGTGCATCACCTTTTGATGCTCTTTCTACAAGTTCATCTGCTTTGTGTATACCATTAGCAACTTTAGTTATTATAACTTTCTTTCCATTAAATCTTGCCATTTCAACATTTTTATCTGCTGCTACTATTATACACGTTGCATTTTCTATTTCTTCTTTAGTTAATATATTTTTAGCTCCTGAAGAACCGTTAGTTTCTACCTTTATAGATACTCCCTTTTTCTCTCCAGCCTTTGCCAAACTTTCAGCTGCCATAAAAGTATGAGCTATTCCTGTTGGACAAGCTGTAACTGCAAGTACTGTAGGGTATTTAGAATCAACAACTACTTCTTCTACAACTTCTCTTGATTCTTCAGGGAATTTTTCACTTTCTTTTTTATCTATTAAAGCTATAAATTCATCTACTGAAGTTGCATTTATTAAGCTATTTCTAAATTCTTCATCCATAAGTATTGTAGATAATCTTGATAATACTTCTAAGTGTGTATTATTAGCTCCATCTGGTGCTGCTATCATAAAGAATAAATGAGATAAACTTCCATCAAAAGATTCATAATCTATACCATCTTTTGATACCCCAGAAGCTAAACATGCTTTATTTACTGCTTTAGTTTTTGCATGAGGTATTGCAACTCCTTCTCCTATTCCTGTTGTACTCATTTCTTCACGAGCTATTATTGCTTTTTTGTATTCTTCTTTATTATTTAAATTTCCACTGTTTCCTACTAAATCTACCATTTTATCTATAGCTTCCATTTTAGTAGATGCTACTAGATCTAGTGTTACAGACTTCTTATCTAATAAATCTGTTATTCTCATTTTAATCACCTTTCTATGATTTAAATTTATAATACATTATCATATTTTATATTTTTAACTTCTATCTCATTTACTAACCTATCTATATAATCTTTAGTTGCTAAATCACTTGAAAATGCTGTAGCACTTCCACATGCTGCACCTAATTTTAAAGCTTCTTCATATTTATTAGTATTTAAGTACCCTGCTATAAATCCTGCAACCATAGAGTCCCCTGCCCCTACAGAGTTTTTAACAGTTCCTTTTGGTGTGTTACTTAAAAATACCTCATTATTTTCTGTAAGAAGTAATGCACCATCTTTTCCCATAGATATTAACACATTTCTTGCTCCCATATCTTGTAGCTTCTTAGCATACTTAGATATATCTTCTATAGAGTTTAGCTTTACATTAAACATTTCTTCTAATTCATGATTATTTGGTTTTATTAAAAATGGATTATATTTTAATACATTTAATAATAAGTTTTTAGTTGCATCTACTACAATTTTTATATTTTTATCTTCTAATCTCTTCATTATATTTTCATATAATTTATCATCTACAGTAGATGGTATACTTCCTGCAAGTACTAATATATCACCATTTTTTAAATTATCTATTTTATCATAAAGTTTTTGTAAATCTTCTTCACTAATATTTGGGCCATTTCCATTTACTTCTGTTTCTTCATTACTTTTTATTTTTACATTTATTCTAGTAAATCCGTTTGAAAGTTCAATAAAATCGCAGTTTAGATTTTTTGCAATCATAGAATCTACTATATATTTCCCAGTAAATCCACTTATAAATCCTAGTGCTATATTTTTATATCCTAATTCATTAAGTATATTACTTACATTTATTCCTTTTCCACCAGGATATATATTTTCTTCATTTACTCTATTTACACTACCATGATTTAAGCTATCTAACTCTATAACATAGTCTATAGATGGATTTAGTGTTACTGTATATATCATATATTTCCCTCCTCTTGTTTCTTTATATTTATATAATAAGTTGAAAATGTTTTCCGTGAAAGCCAAAAAATTTCTCTTAGTTAAAAGAGAAATTTATCTATATTTATTATTTATTAATTTTTAATTTATATACTTTAATTATTTAAATAATTTTATAAATTTTTCATAGCTTTTATTTTCGCATATACTTATTACCTTGGCAATAGAATCTACCCTTTTATATATTTTTGAAAATACCTCTTCATAGTCTAGTATTTTCTCTTTATCTAAAGCAAGCATTATAACCAATCTTACTTTTCCTACTTCCCAGGAAATAGGTTCTTTTAATATTCCTATAGCTACTTTATTTTCGTATACTTCTCCTTTAGCACCATGAGGTATAGCTACCATATTTCCGATTTCTGTAGTTGCTATTGTTTCTCTTTCAAAATATGATTGCCTCATAGTATCATCTATATATCCTTTTTCAACTAACTTTTTAGACATTATATCTATTACTTGTGAACGAGTTTCAGCTTTTATATCCTTAAAAAATAATTCACTGCTAAATAAATTTTGTATGTCTAAATCTATATAAACATTTTCTGTTTCAATATACTTTTCTATTAGTTTTATTTCCTTATCAGTAAGCATTGGAGATACTTTTATTACATTAACATTTTCTAAATTTACTTCAACTGTAGATATTACAAAATCTATATCTAAAACATTTATATAATCTATTAAATAAGAAGGGATTACTTTTATTATTTCTAACTTTCCTTTAAATATATTCTCAAGCTTAGATTTTATTAACATGGATGTACCTACACCAGAAGTACATACTATTATAGTTTTATATACTTTTTTTTCGTCCCTTTTATCAATTCTTTCAAGTGCTCCACCTATATGAAGGGCAATATTTTCAACTTCATCTTCACTTATTTCCATATTTAAGTTTTTTTCTATTGTCTTTTTCGCTATTTTCCCAAGCTCAAAGGGAAAAGGATATTTAAGTTTTATTTCCCCAGCAGTTATTTCATATTGATTTATACCTAAATCAGCTCTTTTGTATAAATTACATATATGATTAAATAAACACTCTTCAAATATTTTATCATGTGATAGATTTATAGATGTTGCAATATTTAAATCTCTACAAAATTCTTTTATAGCTTTTCTTATTAAAAGTTGTTCATCTTCACTTATAGGCTTTTCCTTTTTACTTTTATATTTTTTTATATATTCTTTTATAAAATCACTTTGATTAGTATTATTTCTACTTAAGTATATACTTATATAGTTTACTATATTTTTAAACTCATTATCTGTTAAAATCATATTTTCATAACTTAATGTATCTAATAAAATTTTCTTTATGCTAAATAGATTTTCAATTATATTATTATTTAAAAAGTCTTTTATACTTAAACTATTATCAACTTTATTTGAATAATTTATTATAAATTTGATTATATCTTCTTCTGATGCTTCTATACAAATTCCCTGTTTATGTTTTGAACTTATTTTTAAATTATATTCATTTAATATTTTTTTAACTTCTTTTAAATCATTTTTAACTGTTGAAAGACTTACATACATAGAGTCTGCTAAGTCCTCTAGCTTTATAGTATCTTTATCTGTAGAGCTTATATTTATAATCTTCTTTATTATGTATTCAACTCTATCGTAATCATATAGATCACTATTTTTAATGTCTATATCATCAAGATTTCCTTCTATCTTATACCCTATACCTCTTATTGATACAATTTCACAATTTTTAAGTTCTTTATTTACCTCCTTTATTTCATTTTGTATGGTTTTTGTAGAACACCCTATTTCTTGTGATAGTGCAAGGCTACTTACAGGCTCTACTGAATTTAATAATATTTTTATAATGCTTAATGCTCTTGTGTTCATAGTTTACTTCACCTTTTGGTTGTATTTAAAATATCATTCTATTTAAAATCTATTTAAAGTCTATTTAAAATATACTCTACTTTTATTTTTTTTGTCAAATAATACAAATCTATTACAATGATAAGTAACTTCATTTAACCATATTATAAATTTAAGTTTGAATTGATTAAATGAAGTTACTGTAATTTATAATTTTTTTATAATTTTTGCTGGAGTTCCTTCCATAATACAATTATCTCCTACATCTTCTATAACTATTGATGAATTTTTAATTATGCTTTTTTTGCCTATACATATCTTTGGTATTACTAAAATATCTTTGCCTATACTAGTTAATGAATCTAACTTTACAAGCTTGCCTAGGCTAGATGATTGTAATAAATTAACATAGTCTTCAACTATAATATTTTCATCTATTATACATCCATGATTAATTATTACATGATTACCTATTTTAGTATTATCTTTTATATTAACTTCATCCATTATTATACTTCCTTTGCCTATAGATACATTCTCTCCTATATGCGTTTTAGGATGAATAACTGTGTAATAATCAAATTCCTGAAATTTATCTGCTATTTCTTGTCTCGTTTTATTATTTTTTATAGCTATTATAAAACTAGTGTCTTCATCATTATACAAATTAGCATTATCTATTTTATCTAGTATTTTATATCCTTTTACATCATTTTTTTCTTCGTTATTATCTAATATACACTTTATACTTATTTCCTCTCCAGATTTTATAAGAGCTTCTATACATTTAATAACTCTACGAGCGTATACATCTGAGCCTATAATTATTAAAATTTTCATAAACCATGCCTCCTTGATGTATTTTAATCAATTAATAATATCTAAATTTTGACTTTATAATCAAAAAAACACTTAATTTCACTTTATTTTATGATTTTAAAACATATTATGTTACTTATTCTGTGTAAGTTTTATAGTAATCGAACTTAATAATAAATGTACATAATGTGTATCAAATCAACATTTATCTTAGAACTTGTAAAATAATTATATATTACTTTTAAATATTATAATTAGTTTCATCAGTTGCTTGAGCTACTTCGTTGGCGAAGTATTTCAAAAATTTATTTTTTTGCGATTATCAGCAAAATTTTTCATACCATAGTTTCATTATATATGCAAAAAAGAAGATTAACCTTTAAGGCAACCTTCTTTTTTAATAATTTTATTTTACATATTTAATTGTATTAATCTATTGTGCTAGTTATTTTACTAAGTATATTGAAATTACTATATAAAGTTTTTTAACTATCA
>NZ_CATXCO010000063.1:0-10936 GCF_958366745.1 uncultured Romboutsia sp. | reverse complement strand
TTGTTTCTTAGAAATACCTTTTTTTAAATTGTCCTTGACAAAGGGTACACTTTATCCTTTAATTAGTAAGTACTCTTTTATTATTATATTTTATATATAAATAAAGCTGAACTCAAACATTATTTATTTGAGTTCAGCTTTTATATTAATTAAAAATATATATTTAATTTAAAATTAAGCTTGCTTTCCAAAGTGTCTTTCTAATAATCCTAAGAATGCTTTACCATGTCTAGCTTCATCTTTACACATTTCATGAACTGTATCGTGTATAGCGTCTAATCCTAATTCTTTAGCTTTCTTAGCTATTTTTAATTTTCCTTCAGTTGCTCCGTATTCAGCTTCAACTCTAGCCTTTAAGTTAGCTTTAGTATCAGCAACTACAACTTCACCTAATAATTCAGCAAATTTAGCAGCATGCTCTGCTTCTTCAAATGCTATTCTCTTGTAAGCTTCTGCAACTTCTGGGTATCCTTCTCTATCAGCTTGACGACTCATAGCTAAGTACATTCCTACTTCTGTACATTCACCAACAAAGTTAGCTCTTAATCCTTCTAATATTTCTTCATCTACACCTTGAGCTGCACCTATTCTGTGCTCATCTGCCCAAACCATTTCCCCTTTCATTTCTTCAAACTTTTCAGCTCCAACTTTACATACTGGACATACTTCTGGTGCAGTTTCTCCTTCATGTATATATCCACATACTGTACAAACAAATTTTTTCATATTATTACTCCTCCTATATTATATCTATAATTTATTTTAAAACATTTTTATCAAATTTAAGATAGTATATATATACCCGCTCTTTATTACCTTAAACAATAATTTTAATTTTTTTATAAATATCATAGTTTAGGAAATTAATAATAAAAAATTCGCTACGCTCATGTCGCCAACGATATTACACTCGCTACCGCTTCGGTCACATCCGTTGCTCAAAATGTCATTTTTTCATTTTGCCAACTATGTATCCTTACTCATGTTATGGATACATCACTTACTTAAAACTATTACTATGCTGTTACTTTTCTTAAGCTTATAAAATAAGTTAAAGCAAAAAATACAGATGATATAAGAACAATAGTAGCCCCTGTTGCACATCCAAACTGATACGATAAAAATAATCCTAAAATCCCTGATATAACTGCTATTGATATAGAATAAATATGATATTGTCTTATATTATTTGATATATTTCTTGCAGATGCAGCTGGTAAAATCATCATCGAGCTTATAACTAATATTCCAACCCATTGGATAGAAATAGTTACTATAATTGCTACTAATATTGTAAATATATATTCGTAAAATTTAACATTTACTCCTCTACTTCTTGCAAATGTATGATTTATACTAACCAATAAAAATTTATTAAAACAAGTAAACCAAATTAATAAAACAGCTATAAATGATATTATAAGCATAAAAATATCATTATTACTTATACTTAATAAGTCACCTATTAGATATGCTGAATATTTATTAAATCCACCATTATAGGATAATATAACTATACCAAGTGCTACTGCTGAAGATGAAAATACACCTATTATTGTATCTACTGATGCAGTTTTAGCATTTTTTACATTTATAATAGCTATAGTTAGTAATATCGAAAATGCTAACATTGATACTAGTGTATTATTAATTCCAAACATTACTCCAACTGCTATTCCAGTTAAAGCAGAATGACCTAATGCATCTGAGAAAAATGACATTTTATTATTAACTACCATAGTTCCAAGAATTCCAAACATAGGAGTTACAAGTAAAACCCCTAATAATGCATTTTTCATAAAATCATACTGTGCCCATTCAAAAGGAAATAAGAAATCAATTATACTATACCAAAGTGACATTATCTCATTCCCCCTCTTCCTATTTTATCTATCTTTTTATTCAACTCTAATCCAAAAGTATATATAACACTTTTATTTGAAAATACTTCTTCTGGCTTTCCTACACATTCAATAGTTTTATTATTTAAAAATGCAATTCTATCTGCATAATCATATACTACATTTAAATCATGAGAAACCAATATTATAGATAAATCATAGTTTTCTCTTAAATTAGATACTATACTATAAAACAGTTTAAGTCCATTTTGATCTATACCTGATACTGGCTCATCTAGTAATAGTATATCTGGTATAGGTTCAAGCGCAAGGGCTAAAAGAACTCTTTGTAGTTCTCCTCCTGATAATACTCCTAATCTTTTATTTATAAGATTTTCTCCCTGAACTTTTCTTAGACTTCTTAATGCAATATCTTTTACTTTTTTGTCATGAGAAAAGTAAACTGGCCTGTTACTTTGCGTACATGCAAAAACATCAAGTACGCTTACTGGAGAACTATAATCAAAGTCAAGTTTTTGAGGTACATATCCTATAATTGGTCTTCTTGACATCTTGTCATTTCCATCTACAAATGTCAAACTTCCAGAATACTCATTTTCTCCAAGTATTGCTTTTAGTAATGTACTTTTTCCTGCTCCATTGGCTCCTATTAATGCAGTTAATTCACCACAGTGTATATGAAGATTTACGTTTTTTAAAATTTCTTGATTTCCCTTAGTAACACACAAGTTTTCTATTTTAGTACAACATAAACCACTACTACATTTATTAAAATCTGATTTATTATTTTTAAATTCCATTATTTAAACGCCTCTTTTAAAGTTTCTAAATTTTTATTCATAATATCTATATATGAAGAATTCTTAGACTCTTCAGTAACTATCGGATCTAATGTATATACTTTAACATTAGTTTCTTTTGATATAGTTTCTGCTGCTTTTGTTGAGTATTGTGGCTCTACACATATAGCTTTAACATCTAATTTTTTAATTTTTTCTATATTTTCTTGTAACTCTTTTGCGCTAGGCTCTGACCCTGCCTCTCTTTGTACCACCCCAACTATATTAAGTCCATATTCTTTAGCAAAATAAGGAAAAGCTTCATGGAATGTAACTATATTTTTATTTTTTATATTATCTAATTCACTATGTATTTTATTATCTAGATTTGATAACTGTTCTATATATTCTCTAGCATTTTGACTGTATTTATCTTTATTTATTGAGTTATACTCTATAAGCTTATTTTCTATGTTCTCAACTTGCTTTATAGCATTTTCTACACTTAACCAAACATGAGGATTATACTCTTCATCGTGGTCATGGTCATGGTCGTGATTATCTGATTCTTCCTCATAATCCGACTTGATTAACTCTATTCCTTCACTTGCATCAATTATCTTTAAATCTGGTTTTTGTTCTAATACCTTATCTAAAAATGATTCCATACCAGCACCATTTATTATAAATACATCACAATCTTCCAATAACTTTATATTATCTGTAGTTAATGAGTAATCATGTAAACATCCTGTAGCCGAGTTTGTCATATTTATTAACTCTACATTATCTATATCTTTAACAACATTAGAAGCTAACAAGTACATAGGATAAAATGATGTAACCACTTTTATACTATCTTCTTTATCTTTGCTATTTCCCGATTTATTATTATCATTAGTATTTGAACTACACCCTGTGATAGATAAAATCACTAAAGTTAAAATAATTAATATTTTTTTAAATTTAATTTTCATACATAATCCTCCTTAATAGATACCCATTATAAATTATATTACTCGCATTTTGTCCAGATACCCTTACTATTTATTTTGTAATATACATTGTTTATTATAATTAATTTATTAATAATATTGTTGACTAAAATATTAGTTATCTATACTTTAATTAATTTTAACATTATTAAAATTTACATTAATTATAATTTATTTATTATATTTTAACCATTGATAATCATTTTCATATAAATAAAACTATCACCTCATTTTATTTTTGTCAATATTTTTGTGTCTAATTTGAAATTCACATAATAAAATATTAACATAATTCAATGTTTAATCTTACTAAATTTTACATATTGTAAATATATAAGATTGTTGATACCATTAAATTAATTATAATTTCTAGTTAAATCGAGGTGTAGAAATGTTTGTAAATACCCATACTTTAATAGCAAAGTCAATAGTTAATAATATAGATGAAAATAAACATTTTTTTCTTAATGAAAATCATTTCATTTATGGAAATATAAAGCCAGATTTATCTTCTAAGTATTTTTTTAAGAAACACTATTTAAAAGAATCTTATGATATGATCGAATCTAAAGTAAACTATTTATGTAACCTTAACTTAAATAGCTTGTCTAAATACTTTTCAGTTGGAGTATTAAGCCAAGAACTAGGTGTTATATGCCACTTTTTATGTGATTTTTTATGTGTACCTCATAGCTATAGATGGGAATTTAAACATAGTATGAAAAAGCATCTATCTTATGAAACTGAATTAAATACTATAGCTAAGGAAACTAACTTAAATAAATTTATAGGTGATGATATAAAATACGATTCATTTGGAGAGTTTTTCAATTCTTTATACACTGAATATCAACAGATTTTAGATTATAAAAATGACTTATTATTTTCTGTATATGCTTGCAACAGTGTTGTAAATTATATACTAGACTCTATATTAAAAAATACAGTTAAATCTTATAGTATATCAAACTTTATTTAGGTGTTGAATTTATTCAACACCATTTATTTTTATAACATCTATATATTCTTTTTATATATCATTACAGTATAAAGTTCTATCTAAGCTATAGAATACAAGATTCATCATATTTATTTGCTATTTATAACTCTAATAATCTTAACCTTAAATCATTAATTGCATTTTTAGTAGCTCTAAGTCTAATATCTTCTCTATTTCCCTTTAATATATATTTATTTACTGTAGTTTTCCCATTTATATAAATTCCTATATAAACAAGTCCTACAGGTTTATCAATCGTTCCACCATCTGGTCCAGCTATACCAGTAGTTGATATCGCTACATTAGTATCAAAATTTTTCGCAATACCCTCTGCCATCTCTCTAGCAGTTTCTTCACTAACAGCTCCATATACTTTTAGTGTATTAGGGTTTACACCTAACCTATTTATTTTTGATTCATTAGAATATGTAACACATCCCTCCATAAATACCGAAGATATGCCTGGATAATTTATAAGTGTCGCACTTACAAGCCCTCCTGTACAAGACTCAGCTATAGATATTGTTAGATTCTTTTCTATTAACATTTTCGACACAACAGTTTCTATTGAAATTATTTCCTCTTTCATACTTATCACCTCATAGTTATAATTTTAAGCTTTTTGTATAAATTTAATGTAATAAAATCATATTTTTTATTTGTTTATAGATGCCTTAAATATAAATCCTCTCTTTTTAAATATTTATAAATATTATTAGTCTAGTTTATTTTTATGAGTTATAATATATATAGTTTTATACAAGTACTATAATAGTTTAAATTCTAGTACTAGATAATATATATTTCAATATTTATATTATAGTTTATAATTTATAGGAGGGATTTTATTATAAAAAATTTTGTTTATATATGTTTGATTTTAGTAACAATTGGAATTTTCTTTATAAGTAAAGATAAACTTAATGAATATAATCAAAATTCAAATTATAGCGATGAGTATATGAAAATTAATACAGATCCTATATTTTCTTATACTCCTATTCCAGAAGAGGTAAAGGAAAAAATGCTAGGATTTTCTATGCCTGAGAATATACCTCTAAGTTTTGATGAACTTAGTTATTTAACTTTAAGTTATTATGGATTTGATGGAAATACTTATGTAGGCGAAATGATTGTCAATAAAAGAGTTGCAGCCGATGTTGTTGATATATTTAAAGAAATATATGAAAAAAAATATCCTATTGATAAAATAAAGTTAATAGATGAATACAATGCAATTGATGAACTTTCCATGAATGATAATAATAGTTCTTCTTTTTGTTATAGAACTATAAAAAACACAAATATTGTATCTAATCATGGAAAAGGCCTTGCTATCGACATAAATCCTGTTCAAAACCCTCATGTTATTGGAGATGATATTAGTCCTAAGAGTGGTTATAACTTTAAAGATAGAAGTAATATTAAACAAGGAATGATAATAGAAGGTGACGATTTATATAATGCATTTATAAAAAGAGGATGGACTTGGGGAGGCCACTGGAAAAATCCAGACTATCAACATTTTGAAAAAAAATTAAATTAAAAATTTAAAATATAGGTGATATTATGAATTTAATGACATTAGAAAATATAAGTAAGAGCTATTCAGAAAAAATCTTACTTAAAGATATCTCACTTGGTATTAATGAAGGTGAGAAAATAGGTATTATCGGAGTTAATGGTACAGGTAAATCTACTCTTTTAAAAATTATAGCTGGAGTTGAAGTTCCTGATGATGGTACTATCATAAAAGCTAATAGGGTTAGAGTTGAATATCTACCTCAAAATCCAGACTATAACGAAGATTTTACAGTTTTACAACAGGTATTTAAAGGTACTTCTAGTGAAATGAAACTTCTACTTGAATATGAAGAAACACTAACTGCTTTATCTAATAATTATAACGATAATTTAAACAGCAAACTTATATCATTGCAAGAAAAAATAGATGCTCTTAACCTTTGGGATTTAGAAAGTGAGGCTAAGGCTGTCTTAACTAAACTTGGCATAACTAACTTTAACCAAAAAGTAAAAGAACTTTCTGGTGGACAAAGAAAAAGAGTTTCTTTAGCATCTGCACTTATTACTCCATGTGAGTTATTAATATTAGATGAACCTACAAACCATTTAGATAATGATACCATTGATTATTTAGAAGAATATCTAAATTCAAGACGTGGCTCTCTAATTATGATAACTCACGATAGATACTTCTTAGATAGAGTTTCTAATAGAATAATAGAACTTGATAAAGGTAGACTATTTAGCTATGATGGCAACTACTCTACATTCTTAGAAAAGAAAATGGAGAGATTAGCACTTGAAGCTAGCATGGAGGAAAAAAGACAAAACTTAATAAGAAAAGAACTAGCTTGGGTAAAACGTGGTGCTAAAGCTCGTACTACAAAACAAAAAGCTAGACTTCAAAGATTTGATGAATTAGTAAATAAAGATACTTATACTCCAGATGAAAAAATGGATATATCTGTTGGATCTACAAGGCTTGGTAAAAAAATAATTGAAATACATCATGTTTCTAAAAAATTTGATAATAAAGTACTTATTGATGATTTAGATTATACTATAGCTCGTACTGATAGAATTGGTATTATAGGTAAAAATGGTATGGGTAAGTCTACCCTTATTAAAATATTAAACGGCGAAATTTTACCAGATAGTGGTCATATAGAAATCGGTGAGACTGTTAAAATAGGCTGTTTTAGCCAAGATGATTCACATATGCATCCTGATATGAGAGCTATAGATTATGTGAAAGAAGCTAGTGATTATATAGAAACAGCTGATGGTACTAAAATATCAGCTTCTCAAATGTGTGAAAAATTCTTATTTAATTCTACTATGCAATATAGCTTTATAGGCAATTTATCCGGTGGTGAGAGACGTAGACTTCACCTACTTAGAACTTTAATGCTAGCACCTAATGTACTTTTACTTGACGAACCTACAAATGACCTAGATATAGCTACACTTAATATACTAGAAGATTATCTAGATGAGTTTAATGGAATAGTAATAACAGTATCTCATGATAGATATTTCTTAGATAGAATATGTAACAAAATCTTTGCTTATGAAGGTGTTGGTAAAATTCATATATTTACTGGAAATTATAGTGATTACAGTATATATAGAGAAATTCAAGGTATCGAATTTAAAGAAGATGTTAAAGAATCTTATGAAAAGACGCCTTTTAAAAAAGAAAAACCTAAACCAAGTAAAAGACTTAAATTTACTTATAATGAACAACGAGAATTTGAAACTATCGATAGTGATATAGAAAAACTTGAACATAAAATAGAAAGTCTTGAAAGTGATTCTATTAAGTTTGCAACCGACTTTGTGAAACTTCAAGAAATACTTAATGAGAAAGCTAATGCTGAAGCTGAACTTGAGCATAAATATGAGAGATGGGAGTATTTAAATAACTTAGCTGAAGAAATTGAGAATTCTAAAAAATAAGAGTTATCCATTTGGATAGCTCTTATTTAATATAAATTTATATCTTATCAATTATATCAAAACTATATATAATATGATCAATTATATCTTCATATATAGGTTCTAGATACTTATCTACCATTACCCTCAAATCATATACTCCTCTTCTACCTTTAGATACAAATATATACTCACAAGTTCCATCTATTCCCTCGCCACATATAAGCTTTCCATTACAATTTCCATTATTAAAATTCACAGATTCTATGCATCCCATATTATTTGCTACTCTTTCTAAGTCTACACAATAAGACATATTTTCAGGTATTTCTATTAAAAAAACTTGCATCTTTATATTAAAAATAACATCTCCATCAAAGCTATCTATAGCTACTGCATCAAAACAATTTTTATTTTTAGGATCTAATTTAACCCAATTCTTAGGAATATCTATAACAAACCCTAAGTCACTTATTTTATTTTCAAAATCCATATCTACATCTTTACTTAAATTCTTATTTTCTTCATATCTAAGTTCCCTTAATAAAAGTCCCGCTCTCTTAAATCCATTTTTATAAGCTTTCATAAGGTATTCTTTAGCTTTAACTATATTTTTCTCTGTTCCTAATCCTTCTTTAAATAACCTTCCTAGTTCATATTGAGCTTGAGAATTATCATTATTAGCACATCTTGTTAAATATATAATCGCATTTTCATAATCTTCATTATCTACTAATTCTAGTCCTGTATCAAAATCATCAATATTATAACCTTGATCTTCTAAAGTTTTTCTAATTATCTCTTGTTGAAATTTAAGTTCTCTTTGTCTTTTCTGTTCACTAAACATTTCTCTAAATATCTCATTTATAGCCATATACTCACCCCATAGATGTTGACTTTACACTATTATTTTATTTTGAAATTTAATTTATGTTACGAAATACGTTCTATTAAATTCCCCTTAATATTTTAATTACTGCATTTAATCTAAATTTTAGAATACTTTAAATATATAGTTGACTTTTTTCTAAATTTAATTTAATATATTAGAAAAGTTAATATATTAAATTCAGTGATAAAGAGAGTAAATTAAGTGGATTTTATAGAGAGCCAAGGATGGTGGAAGCTTGGTAATGAAGTTTAATGGAAGAGAGCTTTTGAGAATGTTACTTGAAACTAAGTATGGTAACAGGCTATCTAGCCTTAACAGATTTGAGTGAATAAAGCATATTTGCATGTTTTATTAATTAGAGTGGTAACGCGGATATTTCGTCTCTTGGTTTTTAACCAAGAGACTTTTTTGTTATAATTTTTACCAATGTTTAGTATATTTACTAATATTTAGTATAAAGGAGGAATATTTATGGAAAAAACTATTATATCAAAAAATGAAAATCAAAGTAAAAACTTATTTAAATTTTTAATACCATCATTATTTGGACTATTACTATTTGTAATACCACTTCCATATGGTAAATTATTTAAACTTGACGGCTTATCTCCTATTAATATAGGAATCGGATTTTTAGCTGAACTAATAAAAATAATTGCTGCTGACTATCTTATTAATATAGCTTTAGTTGTTATACTTGCATCTGCTATTTTATCGGTTGTTAGTAAATTTATAAATATAAAAAATGAATTTATAAATAATCTTTTAAATGTATCTCCGCTATGGCTGACATTTAGAATATTAGGTGCCCTATTTATATTTATGACAGTATTTAAAGTTGGTCCAGAAATTATACACTCAGAACTTACTGGTGAAGTTGTTCTTGGCTTATTGCCTAGCTTACTTGCAATATTTTTAGTATCTGGATTTTTATTACCGCTAGTTGTTGATTTCGGACTTATGGACTTACTTGGAACTTTAATATCTAAGTCTATGTATAAGTTGTTTAAAGTTCCTGGCCGTGCTGCTATAGATGCAATTTCATCTTGGCTTGGAGATGGAACTTTAGGAATAATGATTACTGATACTCAATATAAACAAGGTTTTTATACTGCTAAAGAAGCATGCATAATTTCTGTTTGTTTCTCTTTAGTTTCTCTACCGTTCTCAACAGTTATAGCAGATCAATTAGGATTTATGCCAATGTTTGTTCCATTTTATTTAACAGTATGTCTTGCATCATTAGCTTGTGCTTTAATTATGCCTCGTATATATCCGTTAAATAAATTTAATGATTCTACATATAACAATGTTAATCATTTAAAAGAAGAGCTAGTTCCATCAGGAACTAACCTATTTAGCTTTGGTTTAAATAAAGCAATAAATAGAGCTTCTACTGCTCCATCATTTAAAGAAATTATGATAAACGGATTTAAAACTGTAATAGATATGTACTTAGCACTTTTACCACTTGTTATGGCTTGGGGTACCTTAGCTTTAATAGTGGCAGAATTTACTCCATTTTTCAAAATTATATCTATACCAGTAGTATTTATACTTAAATTATTAGGAATACCGGATGCAACAGCTGCTGCACCTGCTGTATTAGTAGGATTTACAGATATGTTCTTGCCATCAATAATGGTGTCTGGAAATGACATAAGTCAAGTAACACAATTTATAATAGGTACATTATCTATAACTCAATTAATATACTTAACTGAAACTGGAGCAGTTATATTAAAATCAGATATTCCACTTAAATTAAAAGACTTATTTGTGTTATTTATAGTACGTACATTAATATCACTACCTGTAATAACAATTATTGCAAAATTAATATTTAGCCTATAATTAAAAAAGTTATTTCTATATACATAGAAATAACTTTTTTCAGAGCGTAGACAAAGTCTACGCTCTTTTATTTTTGTCAATACTCTTTATGA
>NZ_CATXCO010000062.1:0-11099 GCF_958366745.1 uncultured Romboutsia sp. | reverse complement strand
TCATAAAGAGTATTGACAAAAATAAAAGAGCGTAGACTTTGTCTACGCTCTGAAACTCATAAGATTTAATATCTTATGAGTTTTTCCCTTATATACCTTAAATTACTATATCTTTGCTCTAGATAAAATAGTTACAGCTTCTGCTCTTTTTATATTATCACTTGGTTTAAAAGTATTATCACTACGGTATCCATTCATATATCCTGCTTTTAAAACACCTTCAACATAAGGCTTAGCCCATTGTGCTACTGAGCTACCATCATTAAAACTTGATATATTAGTATAATTATAATCAATTTTATTAGTTATATATCCTATAATTTTAGCGGCTTCTTGTCTAGTTATTGAATCATTCGGAGCAAATGTATCCTTATCCCTTCCATTTATATATCCTACTTTAACAGCTATCCTAATCTCATCATAAAACCAATCATTAGGATTTACATCTTTAAAAGTTTCGTCCTTTGATTCTGTAAAATTAAATGCTCTATTAACTATTTTTACAAATTCTGCTCTAGTTATAAACTTTTCTGGATTAAAGGTATTAGTAGTATCTATCCAACCCTTGTTCATTCCATCAATTATATAAGATTTTGCCCAATGCCAACTAAAGTCCGTATTAGGATTTGCTACCTCATTTATTAATTTTACATTATTTTTACTTACAATACCCTCTCTATCCCATAAATAAGTTCCATCTCCATTTATATTCGTTTCTGTCATAGGAACTATTCTGTCAGGTCTTACGCTATAGTTATTAATATCTTTCTCGTTTAATACAATAGTTGTATCTCCAACTTGTCCTTTGCAAGTATTTTTCGTTCTAGTATTTTGTGGTAATATGCTATATAGTTCTTTATTTAAAGTATTTTTCACACTAGTTTCATTAGTATACATACCTAATAAATATCTATTATAGTCTTTAAGCCCCGTATCTTCTCCTAAAAACTTGTCTAATTGATACATACGGCTTATAGCTTTTTCACTCCAAAATGGATCTGATGCATAACGAACGTTAGCACCAATATTTTTATTTCCTAATGATGAGCTATTATACTTCCAAGATTTTGGATTAAAGTATCCATTTGAAAAAGAGTAATTTGAAACTCTTATTATACATTCTTCTATACTAAAGAATTTGTCTGCACCTTCAACGTATCCATCTTTAGCATTTGTCCCAAATACATTAAATTTAGTTTTAGCTAGATTGGAAGTTCCTCTATCAGATTCATTCATAGCTATACCAACTAATAAAGTTGCATTGGTTCCATATTCATTTTGAGCCTTTATAAAATAACTCCCTGTATTTCTAAGTAAGCTATCACTTGGTGTATATTGTTCAAAATACTTATTTATATCATCTGCTGTATAAGATGTTTTACTTCTTCCAGGTAAATATTGATAGTAATTATAATAAGGATTGTTGCTATTTATAGCATTATTATGGTTATCTAATTTAGCATCTGATATTAATTGATTTATATCTGTATAAAAATAATTTCCATCATAACTATAGTATTTTGTGTTTTGCTTCATAAAATTTGGTGCTGGACCTAATGTTTGATAGGAATACTTTGGCGTTGATGTAATATCTGAGCTTATAGCATGAACTAATTCGTTGTTACTATTTACAGTATAGTGACTTAAATTATTTACTTTATTCATTGGAACTGTTATTATATTTAAACTTCCATCATCTTCTTGTTTTTTTATGTATCCAGTATATCCTGATACTTCTATTTTTACAACATCTCCATTGTCTTCTATTATAGGTACATCATCTATATACCCATGATTTATATAGGTATGCTCAGGACTTTTTAGTTCTGAAGTTTTATATACATTAGTAGTATAGTTATTTGTAGTATCTACATTGCCATCTATTATTTTTACAATTCTTCCTATACCTTCTGTTGCATATATTACAAGCCCTTCTTTATTTATTACTACTGGTATTCCTTGATTTTTTGCATTTTTTAGATTATCAGCTATATCTATGGCCAAATTTAAATTATCTTCACTTTGTACATATGAGTATGTTCCATCATTATTTGATATGGCTATTTCATAATCTGAAGAAGTTTTTAACTTTAAATATTTCATGTTTTGTATACTTTGTATATCTTCTTGAACTTCTTTAGGTAGCTCTTGTAAGTTATATGCTTTGGGTATTGGTTTTATATAGGTTTGATATATGCTATCTTGTGCATTTGATTTTATTGTCAGTAAGGATGTTGTTAATAATATTGATGATAATATTGTTAAATTTAATTTTTTCATCTTTTCTCCCTTCTTTTGTATTTAAAAGAGAGACTAAAGTTAGTCTCTCTTTATCTAATATATTATTTATTTTTTATTATTTAATAGCAACTGAAGCGGCTCTTTGAACCATAACTAAAGCTTCAGCTCTTGTTATTGATTGAGTTGGATTGAAGTATCCATTATCCCCTTCTACAACAAACTTATCTTTTCCTTCTACAGTAGCGTACTTAACTGTATTTAAGTATGCTACTGATTCATCTGCCCACGTAGCAATTGAAGAATCATCTTTAAACTTAGTTGCAACATCTACATGTCCCATTATAGGTTTTCCTTTTGAGTCAGTTCCAACTTGAACCATAGTATCTTTAATTTCTTTAGATTGTAACTTAGCTACTATTACAGCAACTTCTTGTCTAGTTATTTTATCATTTGGTCTGAAGTTTTCTCCATCACCTTGTATTACACTTTGAGTTTCATTTCCATTAGCTGTAGTTGCTTGTTTTTGATATAATGCTGCAACATATTTGTAGAACCAATCTGCTTTACTTACATCATTGAATGGCTCTGTATTCGTATCATTAGTAGTTATACCAAATACTGTACAAGCTACTTTTGCAAATTCAGCTCTTGTTATACCCTCTTGAGGTCTGAAAGATCCACTTGCATCTACTTGACCATTTAACATAGCATCTACTATTTGAGTTTTTGCCCAGTGATTATTAAAATCATTAGATTGTGGTATATTTACTAATAATTTATTATCTACTTTTGCTACATTTTCAAATACTATTTCTTTAACTATGTTTGCAGGTACTTTTTTAGCTCCTTTTTTGTATAATGTTACTTTTAAGTCTTTGTTTGCAGCTCCAGTTTCATCTTTAACTATATCAAATTTAGCAATATTGCTTTCTATTTTATATTTTAATTCATTTATTCTTGAGTAATCTTTTCCTTCTAAATTAACGTTTGTTTCTGCAGTTAATTGATCTTCTCCAAATACTTCTTTTCTTAATGCATTTGCTTGCTCTACTTCTGTTAATGATGCATCATCTTTTAATACATCTATGTTTGTGAATGTAACTTTCTTAGTATCTTGACCTTTCTTTAAAGTAACAACTTTATTTCCTGGTACGTAAGTATTTCCAGTTATAGAACCTTTAATTTCTTTTTCTTCCTTAGTATATCCATTAGCTACATAAGTTGCTATTTCAGAATTTAATGCATTTAATTTTGCAGTTTCTTGACTAACTGATACAGTATCAGTAACTTTTTCTCCTAATACAAATACATCTTTATTAGGAGTTGTTCCTAATTTTTCTATTAATATTTTACAATCTTTAAATTCATTCTTTAAAGTATGCTTACTTCTATCATTTGGTGCACCATTGTAGTTATATATCTTTTCTCTAGCAACTACAGTTTTACCTTCCACTGTCTTTAAAGTGTATCCACTTGCTAATCTTACATCTACACTTTCATTTCCAACTAATATACGACTTTCAACATTATCTGCAAATGCAGGAGCAACTGCACCTAATGTTGAAACTGCAGCCATAGCCATTGCTATACTTTTCTTATTTTTCATTGTTTTATTCCCTCCAAATTATGTATTTATTCTCTCTATAATATATGAATCTTTATTTTATTCGTATTGCGTATCCCTCGATAATTATATTAATATACTCTCTATCCATTTTCAAGAATAATATACATTTTTTAGCTATATTTCGTTCGTCTTTTTTTTCCATATTTTTTCATTATTTTGTAAAATTTTATTTATTTATTTGTTTTTCTTATTTTTTTGACATTTTTTACTATCTATTATTTACATTAAAATATTATTTATAATTTTATAATTATTTTATTTTTTTGCCCTCAAAGTATTTATTTTTTCATATTTTTGAGATATAATTAAAGTACGTTAGAAAGAATATATCTCTCTAGCGTATTCCTCAATAAAAAGGACTATGGTTTACCATAGTCCTTTTTTATTTATGCAAATAAATGTTTAAGAGCATCCTTATTTATATTTTTATTTATATCATCAAACATATCAAATGATTGAACTGTAAATTCTTTAACTGGATCTTTTTGTCCTGCTGCTAAAAGCCCTATTCCTTTTTTAAGTTGTTCAATTGCATCTATATGATCTATCCAATAATTATCTACAAAGTGAAGTATAACTTTTCTTTCCCAATCTCTCATAGCTTCACTTCCTATTAAATCTTCTCTAGATTTATATACTTCTTTTATTACACTAATAGTATAATCTACTATTTCATTATCTTTTTTATCTTCTAAGTTTAATTCTTTATTATATTTATCTAAGCTAAATGTTGTTGTAATAGCTTCTATATATTTTTCTATACTATCTGATATGTATTCATTATATATTTCTTTAATTTCACTTTCTATCATTTCATTTATATGATTAGATACATCGTCTCCATTTATAACTTTTCTTCTATCTTCATATATTAATTCTCTTTGTTTATTTATTACATTATCATACTCAAGTACACTTTTTCTTATTCCGAAGTTTTTCATTTCTAATGTCTGTTGAGAAGTTTCTATAGTCTTTAGTAGTTTCTTATCTTTTATTTCTTCATCATCATCTAATTTTTCTGCTATCTTTTTTGCTTTAGAACTTCCATAAAGCTTCATAATTTCATCTTCTAAACTAACATAAAATCTTGAAGTTCCTGGATCCCCTTGACGTCCAGATCGACCTCTTAACTGATTATCTATTCTCCTGTTTTCATGACGCTCTGTCCCTATTACATATAATCCACCAAGTTCTTTTACTTTTTTCTCTTCTTCTTTATCTCCACCACCAAGAGATATATCTGTTCCTCTCCCTGCCATGTTTGTCGCAATTGTTATTGCATTTAATTTTCCTGCTTTTGCTACTATCTTAGCTTCTTCTTCATCATTTTTTGCATTTAAAAGTTGATGTTTTAGCCCTTTTTTATTTAGTAAGTATGATAATATCTCTGATTTTTCTATTGATGCTGTTCCCACTAGTATTGGTTGCCCTGTTAAATGTATACTTTCTATTGTTTTTAAAACTGCTAAATATTTGGTTTTCTCTGTTTTATATAATTTATCTTCCAAATCTTTTCTTATAACAGGTTTATTTGTAGGTATTTGTACTACCGGTAAATTATATGTCGATATAAATTCATTTTCTTCAGTTTTAGCTGTACCTGTCATACCTGATAGTTTATTATACATTCTAAAGTAGTTTTGATACGTTATTGTTGCTAATGTTTTTGATTCATTTTGTATTTCTAGGTTTTCTTTAGCTTCTATTGCTTGGTGTAATCCTTCTGAGAATCTTCTTCCATCCATTACTCTTCCTGTAAATTCATCTACTATCATTACTTCATTATTCTTTACTACATAGTCTATATCTCTTTGCATAAGTATATCAGCTCTTAATGCTTGTATTATATGATGGTAATTTTCCATATTTTCTGGATTCATTAAATTTTCTGTTTGATAAAACATTTCTGCTTTCTTTATTCCTGATTCTGTTAATGATACTGTTTTTTCTTTATAATCTACTGATATATCTTCTGGAAGTAACATTTTTATAAATACATTTGCTAATCTATAAGGTTTTTCATCGTCTTCTATTTGTCCAGATATTATAAGCGGTGTTCTTGCTTCATCTATTAGTATTGAGTCAACTTCATCTACTATTGCAAAGTTTAATTCTCTCTGTACCATTTCGTCTTTACTTAGTACCATGTTATCTCTTAAATAATCAAAGCCAAATTCATTGTTTGTTCCATATGTAATATCGAACTTATACTGTTCTTTTCTTTCAATGGATTCCTGTCCACTTATTATTACACCTGCAGTTAATCCTAAAAAGTTGTATACTGGTTCCATAAGTTCTTTATCACGTTTTGCTAAATAATCATTTACAGTTACTACATGAACCCCTTTTTCACTTAATGCATTTAAGTATACCGGTGCTACTGCTACTAATGTTTTACCTTCTCCTGTACGCATTTCTGCGATTTTGCCTTGATGTAATACTATTCCTCCTATAAGTTGTACTCTGTATTGCCTCATACCTAGTACTCTTTTTGATGCTTCTCTTGTTACTGCAAAAGCTTCTGGTAATATATCATCTAATGTTTGTCCATTTTTTAATTTTTCTTTAAATATATTAGTCATATTTTTTAATTCTTCATCATTTAGTGATGATATTTTTTCTTCTAATGCATCTATTTCATCTACTATTTTATTTAATTTTTTTATTTCAGTTTTATCACTTCTATTAAGTAGCTTTTCTAATGGTGTCATTTTACTTCCTCCCTATTTTTTTATGTATATTTTCATTATACATTAATTTTTTATATTAAAGAACCTCTATAATTCTATCGAATAGAATATAGAGGTTCTTAATTATATTCTTCTTAACATTACTACAGCTTCTGCTCTAGTCATATTAGCTCTAGGTGATAACATTCCTAAGTCATCTCCCTTTATATATCCCCTTTCAATAACAGCCTCAAGTTCATTTTTTGCCCAATTAGCTACCTGATTATAATCAGGAAATTTAACTATTTTATCATGATTTGTATCACTTATTTTTAAATAGTTTGCTATCATTTTTGCTGCTTCTTGTCTAGTTATTGGTTTTTCAGGTTCAAAATTACCCATACCATCGCCTTGCGCAACTCCATTTGTGACAGCTATATCTATTTCATTTTTTGCCCAATATCCATCTGGTACGTCACTAAAAGTAACAGCACTAGTCATTGTCAATCCAAACATTCTGTTTATTACTTTTACAAATTCTGCTCTTGTTATAGTATCTTGAGGATGAAATCCTCCATCAGGTTTCCCATTTAAATATCCTTTATTAGCGAAGTCTATTATTTCATTTTGAGCCCAATGATTTTCTATATCCCAAAACGGGAAAGTTTGCACTATACTATTTTTTATCTTATCTCTAGCACCTTGGTTATTGTTCATTATAGACGTCACATTATAATATGAATTTCCTTTTATAGTTGAAAATTGTTTAGTATATTGTATTTGTGTATCTATTTCTTTTGCTACTACATCTTTATCTGTAATATGACCTATATAAAGATCTACATTTGTTCCTTTTACTACATTTTCCCACCAATTAGTTACAGTTTTAAATGGTGCTACATTATGCTCTATTTCCCAATATACTTGTGGGATTATATAGTCTATATAACCTTCTTTTACCCATTTAACTGTATCTGCATAATCTGAGTAATAACTTTCTTTTGCATATCCAGTATCTGATCCATTAGCATCATTCATTTTATTTTTCCATACACCTCTTGGGCTTACACCAAATCTTACCCAAGGTTTGATACTTTTGATTGTATTTTTTACTTGAAGTATCATTTGATTTATATGTTCTCTTCTAGCATTTGCTACAACACCATCTTTATCTTCACCTTGTGGTAGTGGATAGTCCGTTGGATAAAAATAGTCATCAAATGTTATCCCATCTATATCATAATTTGATACTATTTCCCCTACAGTATTTGATATATGGTCTTTTACTTCTTGTAAGTCTGGATTATAGTATAATCCACCTCTATTCTCTATGAGAAGTGAAGGATTTTGTCTTGCAAGATGATTGCTACTTAGTACGTTTACATCTGTTCCAGAACTTACAACTCGATATGGATTTAACCATGCATGCACTTTCATACCTCTAGTATGCGCTTCTTGGATTATAAATGCTAAAGGGTCATATCCTGGTTCTTTTCCTTGTGTTCCTGTTAACTCTTTTGACCAAGGATTTATACTAGATTTATACATTGCATCTCCATATGGTCTTACTTGAAACATCACAGTATTAATTCCTGTATCCTTTAGTGTATCTAATATTTCTATCAATTCTTTTTTCTGAGCTGTAGAATTGTTTTTAGTTTTTGGCCAATCTAAACTCCATGCAGTAGTTAACCATGCAGCTTGTACACCATTAGATGCAGCGTCTATTTTCGCATTTATTCCAGTAGTTAAGATTATAGCTATAGATAAAAATAACGATAATATCTTCCTCATACTCGTCCCCCACCTATTAATTGTTTACTCTACTTAATAATGTAACTGCTTCTGCTCTTGTAATGTTATTCTTCGGTGCTAGTATTCCTTCACTAGTTCCTTGTATATATCCTTTTTCAACATTTCCTTCAAGTGCATCTTTTGCCCATTCAGCTATTTGATTATAGTCTGAGAATTGTTTTATTTTATCGTGATTTTTATCATCTAGTTTCATATAATTAGCTAACATCTTGGCTGCTTCTTGTCTCGTTACATATCTTTCTGGTTCAAACAGTATATTTGATACTCCTTGTGCTACTCCATTTGTAACTGCTATGTCTATTTCATCCTTTGCCCAGTTATCTTTAGTGTCATCAAATACTATTCCACTTTTATTCGTTAATCCAAATACTTTATTAAATATCTTTACAAATTCATTTCTTTTTATAGGTCCTTGAGGTCTAAATGTGTTATCTCCATATCCTTCTATATAACCTTTTTTTACAAAGTCTTGTATTTGAGAATACGCCCAATAGTCTTTACTCACATCAGTAAAGTTTATTTTATTATCTTGATCTGGTTCAGTATAGTCTAATTCTATATAAGATTCTGAAACATATCCATATGTTCCATTGTATTCTATTTTATACCAACCATTACTTTCTCCAATAATTTTAACTTTATCTCCACCACTCAATGTTCCTATTATATCAAATGATATTGATGGACCCTTTCTTACATTTAGAATATCCGCATTTACTACTTTACCAATTACTGTAATTTGACTTTCTTCTATTATTACATTTGATTTTAAATACTCTTCTATTCCGTCTGCTATACCTGTAGCTAATTTATCTTGATAAGATGGATCAGATAATTTCTTAACTTCTGACTCATTAGTTATAAACCCACATTCTACCAATGCAGATATCATTTCACTCTTTACTAAAACTGTAAACTCTGCATTTTTTACACCTCTATTATTCGCTCCTGTTTGACTTATAACCTGCTTTTGTATATCATTGCTTAATGGCCTGTCTTCTTCTTTCTTTCTATTATAATATGTCTCTATACCATTTGCAGATTTAGCCTCTGCTGAGTTTTGATGTATTGATACAAACGCATCTGCACCATAATCATTCGCCATTTCTGCCCTTTCTGATAAAGAATAGAATATATCTGAATTTCTACTCATTTTTACATCTATACCCTTACTCTTTAATTTAGATTCTACCTTTTTCGCAACTTGCAAGTTTAAATCTGATTCTCTATATCCATATCCTAATGCTCCAGGGTCAGTCCCTCCATGTCCTGCATCTATAAATACTTTGTAGTATCCTCTAGATTTAGCTCCTCTAGATTCTAGATTAACTGTTGATATTTCTGATGGTACATATATTTCTACTATATATACTTTTTCACCTATTCTTTGACTTAAAAATACCGTGCCTTCATTAACTGCTTTTGCAATTCCATTTGAATTTATCTCTATAGTTTCATTGTCTGATAATTCCCAGTTAGGATATTGAGATAAATCTAAAGTTTCACCTTTTGTTAAATATACTCCAGGTTCAACCACTACATCTTTTAGATCATATTTATTTATTACAGATGAAAATTCATCTTCTATACTATCTGCATTTACAACTGATGGTTTTGATAATATAGGTAGTGATACCATCATTGTAAGTAATATTAAGTTTCTTATATTTTTTTTACATCTCATCTTAGCTCCTCCTATTTATATATATTCTTATACTTTTTATAGTATATTTAATTATAATTTGGTCAATAATATTATATTAACACAAAAATAGCAATAAAATAAACCGAATGGATAAAATTCGACCTATTTTATTGCTGTATATTATTGATTAGTTTGTTATATATTGTTAATATGATTATAACTTCAACTTTTGTTATAACTATATATTTCAAACTAAATTAAAAATATGGAACCTGTTGAATACAGGTTCCATATGGTTGCTTAGTGAGTATTTTATTAAACTATATACTTTTTAAATATCAGTTAAATGGATCATAAGCTCTTTTTTATTAAATTATATGCAGTGATATTAAAGAAACTATAATTCCTGACATCATATTCCCAATCAAAACACCTAATAAAGAAGTTTTTATCCTCATTTTAAGTATTGATGCTATAGCTGCTGCTGTCCAAGTCCCCGTAGTAGGAAGAGGTATCCCTACAAAAAGTATAATACCTAATATAGATATGCTCTTTAATCTTTTCATTCCAGTTTCTATTTTACTATCAACTTTTTTTACTAAAGGTAAAAACATATCTACACTTCTAAAAAAATTTAATATGTGTCTAAAAGTAAGAATAAGCGGTATAGACACTATAGTTGAACCTATTACACTTGCTACATACACTGCTATTGGATTCAAATCCATTGCAATTCCTATTGGTATTGCTCCTCTTAGCTCGGTTAATGGAAGCATGGCTAAAAGCATTATTTCTAAGTATCTCAAAGTATCCCTCCATATCAATTCTAATCCAGATTTATTTTATAATATATGATTTTATCCCAATTATCAACGCTTACCGATTGGTATTTATTACTATAATATATAATAATAAATTGATGTGTTATAATTTATAAAATCACATATATATTATCTTATTTTAATCATCTTATTAAATATATATTTATAGTAAAAAAGACTATACTTTCGTATAGTCTTTATTGGAGCTGGTGATAGGAATCGAACCTACAACCTGCTGATTACAAGTCAGCTGCTCTACCGTTGAGCCACACCAGCATATT
>NZ_CATXCO010000061.1:0-11343 GCF_958366745.1 uncultured Romboutsia sp. | reverse complement strand
TATTCAAATATGTTCTACTGTAATGAATTTATTTATGATAGTTACATTTGGTCTAGCTAATGCTGCCGTTGTTATAATAGGTAATGAAATAGGTGCAAACAGAGAAAGTGAAGCAATATCAGCTTCTAAAAAGATTTCATCATTATCATTTAAGATTTCTATACTATTGGCTATAGTACTTGCCTTTTTATCCAAGCCCATAGTTTCATTCTTTAATGTATCAGTTGAAGTTAAAATAGCCTCTGAATATATCTTATATGTTTATGCATTTATTTTAGTATTTAAGATTTATAATGCTGTTATGATAGTTGGTATATTAAGAGGTGGTGGAAATGCTACTTATGGCTCTATACTACAAGGACTTACTTTATGGTTAATAGGTATACCTTTAGCCGCTTTTGCAGCTTTTATCATTAAGTTACCTATATACTTTGTTGTTATGTTCGCCGCAGTTGAAGAAATTATCAAAGTTTTCTTTATGATGAAAAGATTTAAATCATTTAAATGGATTAAAAATATGGTTAACGATGAACAAAATGAAGTCTTAACTTAATTTATCCATATCAATTTTACTAACAACCTTATTTTTAAATGCACATATTTGATAATAAAAAATAGCTAACAGTATTAAGTTAAATACTTAATATTGTTAGCTAAACTTATATACTGGCAAAAAATTTATTATTATATACAACCGCAGGGTCATTTGGCTTTATAAAAGCTGCTTTTTCATTGTACTCTTTAGATTTTTTTATATCTCCAATTCTAAAATAACATAAGCAAAGTTGTATATATGGAGTAAAATTATAACAATCCAATAATATAAATCCACCTGATGTTTCATTTATTTTTCTAGTTAATGCTAATTCATACCAGAATATAGCTTGATTATATTGTTCTCTATCTAAAAAATATTTACCTATATCACAACATATTTCAGCTCTTGGTTCATCAAACTCAAAGCTTCTAAAACAAGCATTAAGAGCCTTTTTAGTCTCACCAATAGCATAATAACAGTACGATAAATCCTGACATGCATTTACACAGTTTTCTACCCATCCTTTACCTGAATCTAAGAAATTATTGAAAGTATTTATTGCATCTTCATATCTTTTATTATAATAAAGTTCTCTTGCATAGTAAAATTGTTGTCTTGGATCTAACTCTTTTCCATCAGCTATCATATTTTCAAATATTCTTAAATTTCTTTTTGGATCATTATTCTTTAACTTTTTATGAGATATTGCCGCATCAGAGTATATTATATTTCCTTCTAAAGGTATTACCTCATGAATTTCCCCTATCCATCTAAATTTTTTACTTCTTTTAAAGATACGTTCTCTATAATATGAAAAAGTAACATTTCCGTCACTATCAAATGATGTATTATATTTCATCATTACCATATCTATAGATTTATCCATATTAATTTTTAGTTCTTTTATTTTTTCTTTATCTTTATCTAAAATTATATCATCTGCATCTAACCACATAATATAGTCTTTTGTAGCTTTAGAAAATGCATAATTTCTTGCTGCTGCAAAATCCTCTATCCACTTAAAATAATATAAATTTTTAGTATATTTTTTTACAATATCTCTTGTTTTATCTTCCGAACCTGTATCAACAACTATTATTTCATCAAATATATCACTTACACATTCTAAGCAACGTCCAATTACATCCTCTTCATTTTTGACAATCATACAAAGGCTTAAAGTATTAATATATATCTCCTCCATTTTAGCATATTATATAAATTCTATTTATTATATGCTAAGTCATTTATTTTCGCATCTATCATTTAGCTTTTTTGAATTTTTTAGAGTAATTTTCTATTATTTGATTTATAATGTTTACAATTTATAATTTTTCCACTTTTTTATATTACTCTTTCATTTATACCTTACTTAGCAAATAATCCTTTTTAGAGTTTATAAATTTAAGTTTTAATATATCTATAAATAAAATAAATCATAAGTCCTTTGTATATAAAATAATAATAAAATAGAGGAATGAAATATGAAAATTCATTCCTCTATTTATATAGTATTACGCATTATATTTAACATTGAGTATATTATTTAAGCTATAACATTAATTCCAAGTTCTTCATAAGTTTTTAACTTTTCTAAGTTTCTTTCATTTCCTTCTTCTTTTAAATGAATACATTTATTTATACTAGTCTCACCTTTTACAAATTTTGTAGCAAAAGCTAAACAAGTTTCACATCCACATTTTTTGCAATTTAATTTTGGTAAATATGTATAAATCTCTATTGGGCTTGGAAGCTTTCTAATTTCATAGTTAGGAGTTATTTTATCTCTATTTTTATCTACCTCATTTATTAAATCCTTTAAATAGTCCAAAACTTCAAATGCTTCTGTTTCATTTAATAGTTTTGCAACATTTATGCTATCTTCAAATATAGTTATAATTATCTGCTCCTTATTAAACACAAAAGTATTTGCTTTTTTATTATATATTCCTGTTTTTATATATGAGTTTAAATAAGGGAATATATCACTTATATTTTTATTTAAATTAGACATTATTCTTATTCTTTTTGAATCTGTTGTACATGGTTGAATAAAACTTAAATCAATACTTTCTAAATACAAACTAATTCCCCCTTAACTATTTTGTATATCATTTAATGCATAAACTAACTTATCTATATCATTAAATTCATTAAAGTATCCAATACCTACTCTTACTGTCCCTATATCTTTTGTTCCTATAAGTTCATGTGCATTTGGAGAACAATGAAGACCTGCTCTTAGCATTATATTATGTTTAATATCAAGATTATAAACTACTTTTTCTGCATTTATATTACCTATATTAAAAGATATAACTCCAACAATATCATTTTCATTTTGTGGACCGTAAATTTTGATATTTTTTACTTCTTTTAACCTTTTTAGCGCATAGGAAGTTAACTCTTTTTCTTTCTTATGTATTTTTTCTATGGTTTCACTATTTATAAATTTTATAGCTTCTCTCAGTCCTACTATACCACTTACATTTAAAGTTCCTGATTCTAATTTATTAGGATAATAATTAGGCTGATATTCATATTTTGAATCTCCACCTGTTCCGCCTACTTTAAGTGGATTTATATCATAATCACAATTTACTATAAGCCCCCCTGTTCCCATAGGACCAAATAAACTTTTATGTCCTGTAAATGCTAGTAAGTCTATATTATTTTCTTTTATATTTATATCTAAAACTCCTGCTGTTTGAGCTGTATCAACTAAAAATAATATATTATTTTTTTTTGCTATTTCTCCTATTTCCTTAATGGGTTGTATAGTTCCTAATACATTTGATGCATGAGTAAATACTATAAGCTTTGTATTTTCTTTTATGCTATATCTAACATCAATTGGATTTGTATACCCATATTCATCTGCTCTTACCTTAGTTATGTCTATATTTCTTTCTTTTTCTAATGTTTTTAAACATCTCCAAACTGCATTATGCTCTAAGCTGCTTGTAACTACATGGTCATGCTCTTTAAGAATTCCTCTTAGTGCTAAGTTTATAGATTCTGTAATATTTGATGTAAATATTACATTTTTAGGATTTTTAAAATTAAATAATTCCCCTATTAATTTTCTTGTTTCATATACTAAAAAATCTGATTTCATTGCCATTTTATAGGACCCTCTTCCTGAACTAGTCCCGTTATTTATCATAAATTCATATATAGATTTTGCTACTTGATTAGGTTTTGGATATGATGTTGCTGCATTATCTAAATAAATCCCCATTTAATCGCCCCTTAATTTTTAAATTTTCCTTAATTTAATTATATCACAAAAATAAGCTACTCTAATTAAGTAGCTTATTTTTAATACGATTCATTATTTTAATTTATAATTATATACTTTTAAAATTAATTTAGTTTAAGATATATTCTAACTCTATCTCTTCGTTTGATTTTAATTTTCTATAAGATTAAAATACATTTCTCCTTTTCCATAAATAATTATAGTATCTCCTTCTAGTAAATTTCCTACTGTCAATAAAGAAACATTCTCTTTTCCTTTACTTTCAACCTCTTCAGAATTAAATCTCTTAGAAAATCTCTCAATATTATTTTTATCGATAATATAAACATAAGACACAACATTAGGAGTGATTAATGAAAATTCATACTTACCTGGCTTTAGCTTTCCATTTTTTTCACTTACTAAATATTGTCCTTGTGGAAATATATTTGTATAATTAAGTGGCTGAAGTGCTGTTGCTGTATTACTTGAAGTAAATATAATCATTAATAATAAAATAATAGAAAATACTTTTTTCATATAACTTAACTCTCCTTTAAGATTAGTCTTATATATTTTGCTTATAAGTTATATTAAATATGCTTAAAAATAAATTTTTTCAATTTACTTAAATCACATTTTAAAAGTACTTAAAATTATTTAATACTAATCCCCATTAGTTTACTTAAATCTAGTGCCTGATTTGCTGAAAAAATTCCTCCATAAACATCTTTTAATCTTACTTCTATGCCATCTATATCACTATTTGTAAAATCTACATTATTTAAAGATGTTCCAGTAAATACTGATTTAGTTAAATTATTAGAATCTAATAATAGCGTTTCATTTTTTATCTCTTGGAAAACTGCAAAACTAAAATCTGAATTTTCAATACTTACACCTGAGAACTTTGAAAAAGCAAAATTTGAGTATCTTCCTAAACAGTTTTTAAATACTACACTTTTTAAAGTAGAATCATTAAAATTACATCCTGTTAATTTACAATTTATAAACTCTACTCTATATAAGCTACTATATGGAAAGTTTATATTTGACAAGTCACAGTTTTCAAATATAATATCTGTCATATCTATTCTTCTAAAATCACAATGTTCAAAGACTACATTTTTAAATATACATGAATTTAAACTTACAGATAAATTTTCAATTCCATCTATTGTAGTATTTTCTACTAAAGCTTCTTCTAATTTTTCATAATCTAATATTTCATTTATTGCATCATCACAATTATTTAAACTAATTGGCATTTTAGGCTTTTGTATTTTTATTATTCTTATATTTTAACAACTGTAAAAATCTATTCTCTGCTAATTTTTCATCTAAGGTTACATAATTTTAATACGGCTGCATCATTATAATACTATTTATTTACAAGTTCTTCAATAAATTTATAAATCTAATAATTTAAGTTTATGTTTTAATTATAATATATTACTTTACTTTAACTCCATATATAGTTCCATTTCTAGTTGCAACTACTAATACATTGTTAAAAACCGCAGGTGAACTTTCAATGTTTCCATTTAATAATACACTACTTTTTATATTCCCTTCTTTGCCATCTATTAAATGTAAGTATCCAGCACTATCACCTTGAATAATATATCCATTTCCATCCTTATCGTAGATATCAACAGGAGATGACCACATATAGTTATCAAATAATTTCTCCCATATTATTTCTCCATTTTCCTTATTTAAAGCAAACATGCCACCTTTGTTAAATCCATTGTATCTAGCTAAGGAAAATATGGCCATATTATCTATATTATTTTTTCCTACTACATTTGTTGCCATAAGTCCTCCATTAACTGCACTCTTACCAATTAATGATTCACATTCAAACTCTTTTTCCCAAATTACTTCACCTGTAAGTCCATCTATTTTCTTTATTTTACTAACTCCTCTTGTTCCTTGATGATCAACTTCATTACCACAGTATACATAAGGTTTATCATTTTCAATATCAATAGTAAGAGTTGCATCAATATCATCAAATCCATTTATAGACCATACTGGTTTTAAATTATTCAAATCAACACATTGAATAACTCCACCATTATCTGCAAAATAAGCTAAATTTGCATATGTAGCTACTGAATTTTCTATTCCTATCCTACCCCTACTAAAAGATGATGAAAAATTATATCTATTTATCTTTTGATCTATACTTATAGTATTATTATTTTTATCATAAGTTGTATTTAGCTTAATATTATATAACAGTCCATTTTCTCCTCCAACTACTACACTATCAGTAGCTGCATTTACAATAGCTGATGAATCAAATGCTGGCCACCCTCTACTTGCATATTTATCACTTCCATTTAGTTCATATAGCTTACATCCATCGATTAAACTATATATATTGAATCCAACTACTCCACTTTCATTTATTCCCTCTCCGACATATAATAGTGGAATCCCTCTAGGGTCAATGCTTAAACTTCCTTTAATAGGATTTCCAACCTTTATTTTATCTCTTGTAGCCTTACCAGAATTTAACTCTAAAAAATATATATTTCCATCAAGACTTCCATATATAACTTCTGTAAAATCTTCTTTACCTTTAAATTCATCATATATATTCATGCTTTCTCTCAATTCTTTTGGCCACTTAACTATAGCTGGTTGGCCAGTCCATCCAGCTCCTCCCCCCCAAGAACTAGATGCTGTCCTAAATTCCCATAAAATTTCAAGCTCTTTATCATTTAAATCTGCATATCCAAAAGAAGGTGAGTTTCTAAGTGAATTTCCTCTAAATGTAAATATACCTTCCATATCTGAATATTTATTTTGAAATACTATTTCATTATCATGCTCAAACTCAAGTGTTGTTTTATATGACAATATGTCATCTTCTATGTATGATGTTTTAAATGAGGCTAAAACTTTTTCCTCCTCTACTTCTTTGACTTTTACCTCTTCTTTAACATTATTCTTTGTAGTTATCTTTGTACAACCTGTAATCCCTATACTTAAACTTAAACTTAAAATAAAACTCAAGTAACCCCTTTTCTTTTTGTTTATAGTCATAATCCCCCTCCGATATTTATTTACCTTTTTTTAATATATTAGACACTAAGTTTTTTTATCCCTTTTTATTTATATTGTAATAAAAAATAAATATATATAATAATTAACTACTTATTTGTCATTCTTTATTTTTTATAATTAATATATTAACTAACATAATATATTAATTTTCTCATATTAACCTTAGTATTATATAGGTAGCATATTTTATAAAGTTTGTTTACAATTATATTATTAATTAAATATTAAGATTGGAGAAATAGCATGCATTCAAAAAAAATTCCTATTATTAATAGCTCTAAAAATAAAAAGAAATTACCTAACTTTATATGGGCGATAATATTATCATTAATATTTATGTACGGTGGCTCACTTATGGGTTCACTGGCAACAGTTCCTTTGTTTTTAGCTTTAAGAAATATTCCTTTATTTTTCAATAACAAAGATTTATTATCATTATTAATTACTTTATTTTCATTTGCATTTATCTCATTACTAGTATTCTTTAGAGTAAAGGTAATAGAAAAAAGAAGTTTCTCATCTATTGGATTTAATAAAAATAATTGGCTAAAAAAATATTCACTTGGTTTTTTAATAGGTTTAGCTATGATGAGTATTATAGTGTTGATACTTTTCCCCTTTGGATATATAACTGTAGAGAAAAATCCTATTCAACCAGTTGGAATATCTGCTATAGCTAGTGTTTTAGTTATTTTATTTGGATGGATTATACAAGGTGCTACAGAAGAAATTGTAACAAGAGGATGGCTTCTAAATGTTTTAAGTACTAAGTACAATATAGGAGTTGGATTATTAATATCATCTACTCTATTTGGGCTTATGCATTTAACTAATCCTAATGTAAATTACATAGCTGTTATAAATATTATACTTGTTGGACTTTTTTACGGTCTTTATGTTATAAAGACTAATGATTTATGGGCTGTTTGTGGTATGCATAGTGCTTGGAACTTTGCTCAAGGAAATATATTTGGATTTAAAGTTAGTGGTTTAGATGTTTCTGTTGGAAGTTTAATAGATTTAAATTTAGTTGGAAGTGATTTTGTTACTGGTGGAATATTTGGTCCTGAGGCTGGAATTACAGCTACATTTATATTATTAGCATCCATTGGAATATTATTATTTATTGATAAAAAAAGATATTTTTCAAATAAACCTTTAAAATCATAAAATTTTTAATAAATTATATTTTAGTATTTTATATGCTGTATTTTACAAATGCTTTTTAGTATAATAAGTTTCATAACTAAAAACATATTTAAGTTATATGGGAGGAAGTCATTTTGTATAAAATCAATATTGAAAATACTATAATAAATTACTCTATAAATAAAAAATCAAATATAAAAAATATAACAATAAAAGTAAAGTACCCAAATACTGTAACTATTGTTTCACCTAAATCTGTTAATGATGAATTTATACATGATTTAGTTGAATCTAAAAGTAGATGGATTTTAAATAAACTAAATGAGTTTAAAAATAAAGAATCTGAGAATCCTCCTATTTTACTTGTAGACGGAGATAAAATTCCCTATCTTGGTAATTACTATACGTTAAATGTGTATAAGGAAAAAAGCATAATAAAATGTTCCCTAATTTTTAAGGAAGATAAATTTATAGCTAAGATTCCTTATAATATATCTAGTAATGATCAATATATTAAATTAAGAGAGCTTCTCGTAAATTGGTATCTAACTGAAGGAGGCAAATTAATAAAAGAAAGGATATCTATATATTCTAAAAAACTAAACCTATATCCTGAGTCTATAACTTTAAAAGAACAAAAAACTTCTTGGGGTACTTGCTCATCTATCGGAAATATATATATAAATTGGAAAATACTCTTAGCTCCTTTAGATATTATAGATTACGTTTTAGTACATGAACTATGTCATCTTAAACATATGAATCATTCAAAAGAATATTGGGCTCTAGTAGGTACTATATTCCCAAACTATAAGGCTAAAAGAAATTATCTTAAAGAGAATAGCTTAAAACTTAATATATAATAATTAATATAATCATTTTTTCCATTTACTAATATAATGTATTGTAAAATGGTGGGGTGATTTTTTGAAAAAACTTAATAAATATCATTTAGTTACTATTATTTTATCCTATGTGTATATAGTTTTAACTAGATATAATATGTTATCTGATTTTTATAATGGACTTTATCTAACACTACTATTTTTATTTATATTTATTATGTTATTAAATCATGATCATAACATTTAAAAAGTCTAGACAATAATTCTAGACTTTTTAAATATCATAACTATTTAATTCTTCTTCGCAAAATGCAACCTCTTTGATTGCCTTAATGACTCCATCATCATCATTAGTTTCAGCTATAAACCTTGCATTTTTTTTAACCTCTTCTTCAGCATTTTCCATAGCATAACTATAATAAGCGCTACTCATCATTTCTAAATCATTCATATGATCTCCAAATACCATAGTCTCATTATATCCTACATTAAATCTTTTCTGAAGTATATTTATTCCTTGTTTTTTAGTTCCACCTAACTTACATATATCAAAACAAGTACTTCCTGATTTAGTTATCATAAGCTTATCATTTAATTCACTTAAAGCTTCTAACGCTCTATTTATAATCTTTTCATTACCAAAAGTAGTTATTTTTAATATTTTATCCTCTACTTTTGTAATATCTCTAACATACTTTACCTTAAGTTTCCACTTTTTACCTACTATACATGGTATTATACTCTCACTATATACAGTGTCTTTAGAACAATATATAGTATTATATTTGGCTTTTTTTCTTATTATTTTAGCTACTTTATATACCATATTATGTTCTATATAATTTTCAAATATAACTTCATCTTTATAAGTTATATAGTTCCCATTATTTGATGCATATACTATATCTTCTTCAACATCTTTAAATATTTCCTTAAGAGAAAATATCTCTCTTCCACTTATTGCTACAAATACTATCCCTTTGTCATTAAGTTTTTTTAAAACACCATATAGACTTGGACTTAATTGTTTATTTGAATTAAGTAATGTTCCATCCATATCCGATGCTATTAATTTTATCATAATACATACCCCTTAGTATCTAATTTATACATATAGTTTATCATAAATTTAATTATAATTTAAGTATTTATTAAATTCATCAAATTTCAATTTAAATTTAGGTATACCTATATAATATGGAGCTATTTCATATAATCCAAAATATATAACTATACCATCTTCATCTATATAAAAAGGTTGATTTTCACTAATTCCTTTAAATCCCTCGTCACCTTTAAAGTAATTCTCTGGTTTATTATTTATTTCTTCTTTTATAAAGTTGTTAACTATTTCCTCATAGTCAACTCCTGGTTTAAACATATCCTTTAATGTCAATCTATCTCCTGTTAGTAAATTATAGTTATAAGCATCTAAATATGTCATACCATGAGCGCCACCAGTGAATTCATATTTTGTCATTACTATACTTATAATATTATTTCTGTCATAGGTTACCTCATTATTTATATAAACTTCATATTGATATTTGACATAGTCTTCATCAGATTTTGACAATTTTTCTGTATATAGCTTCTTATACGCTATAGCTTGTTTTTTTACACTATTTTTAAATTCCATAACATCTTCACATATTTCGTTATTTATATTAATAATTATCTCTCTATCATACATATCATGATATACATATTTATCATATAGTTTTAAGACTGGATAAGTTATATTGTATTTAAAAAACTCACTAGTTTTACATATATTTACTTGCGCTACATAAGAATAATTTGCTCGACTGTCCAAAATATCACCCCATTTTACAATCAATTTGTTTATTTATATTAATCATTTACAATATTTATAACTTTCTCCATATAAAATCAAGTTGTCAATTTTCTAGATTTATAAAGATTAAATTACTAGCTATAATTATAAGACTGAATAAGAATAAATATTTAATCTATTAAAATAAAGAGTCCTTCTTAATAAATAGAAAATTCTCTTTAATTATTTATATTAACCTTCTTTAAATCTAAATGTTAAATTATTTTTAAGTTTATATATCAAATTAACCTATAATAATAGATTAATATTCATTTTTCTTCATTTTTGTAACATTTTTTTACACAAAAGAATATATATAAGTATAGTTAATCTTATAAATATTAACTATTATATATATTCTTTTAAAGGAGGAAACTATTTTGGCTTCTTATACTCAAAAATCTAATAAATATTTTAATGATTGTTGTAAATGCAATGATCATCGCGATAACTGTTGTAAGTGCAACAATCATTGTGATGATCATTGCGATAACCGTTGTAAATGCTGTGTAGGTCCTAAAGGTGCTACTGGTCCTCAAGGTCCTGTTGGTCCTCAAGGCCCTGCTGGCGCTCAAGGTCCTACTGGTCCTCAAGGTCCTGCTGGTCCTCAAGGTCCTGCTGGCGCTCAAGGTGCTACTGGTCCTCAAGGTCCTGC
>NZ_CATXCO010000060.1:0-11369 GCF_958366745.1 uncultured Romboutsia sp. | reverse complement strand
CATAAAGAGTATTGACAAAAATAAAAGAGCGTAGACTTTGTCTACGCTCTGAGCCACCTATTTTTATAGGTGGCTTTTTTATATAACAATGAGAGATTATATATATTTATAAAGTGTTAATATATAAATATTAATAGAAATAATTTAATAATATGATTATAGAAATATTTATCTAAAATACTAATATAGAGAGATATTTTATTGGAATGAATTGGAATTAAATATATTGACTTTATAAAAAAAAGGTGTTAAGCTACTATCAGAATATAAAATTACATTAAAAAAAAACTTTTAAATTTAGTCCAGAGAGGCTAAAAAAGGAGGATATAATATGTTATTAAAAGGAAGAAATTTAGTCAAGTCAGAAGACTTTTCTGTTGAAGAAATAGATCAAATATTATCACTATCTCAAAATATAATTGAGAACCCATCAAAATATTCTCGTGTGTGTGAAGGTAAATTATTGGCTACATTATTTTATGAGCCATCAACAAGAACAAGATTAAGCTTTGAATCAGCAATGTGCAGATTAGGTGGAAGCGTAGTAGGTTTTTCAGAACCTAATTCATCATCTGTGTCAAAAGGAGAATCATTAGGAGATACTATAAGAACAGTATCATGCTATGCAGATGCAATAGTAATGAGACATCCAGTAGCAGGTTCAGCTGAAGAAGCGACAAAATATACAGAAGTACCTTTTATAAATGCAGGAGATGGAGGAAATCAACATCCAACACAAACACTTACAGATCTACTTACTATAAAATCACTAAAAGGAAGTTTAGAAAATCATACAATCGGATTATGTGGAGACTTAAAAAATGGAAGAACAGTACACTCTTTAGTAAAGTCTATGTCTAGATATAAAGGAATTAAGTTTATATTTATATCTCCAGATGAATTAAAGATGCCAAAGTATATAAAAGATGCTATACAAGAGCAAGGACACGCTTATTATGAAACAGATAACTTAGATGAAGTTATAGGTAGTTTAGATATTTTATATATGACAAGAGTACAAAGAGAAAGATTTGAAAATCAAGAGCAATATGAGAAATTAAAAAATTACTATATACTAAATAAATCGAAAATGCAAAATGCTAGAGAAGATATGCTTGTTATGCATCCATTACCAAGAGTAAATGAAATAGATGTAGATGTAGATGATGATAAAAGAGCAGTATATTTTAAGCAAGCTAAATATGGAATGTTTGTAAGAATGGCATTGATAATGAAGCTTTTAGGAATTAAAGAAGTTCAAAATGATTTAGAAGAAGTAGCAATAGATTAAATATAAATTTAGACAAAACGTATGATGACAAGGGGAGAATGAATATGTATAAAGTGATTGAAAATAGATACATAGGAGAAGATATGTATCTTATGAGGGTTGAAGGTAAGTTTGAAGGAAAAATGGGGCAATTTTATATGTTAAGAGCATGGGATAAGTTTCCACTTCTTTCAAGACCAATAAGTATACATGATATAGATGAGAATAGTATAAGTTTTTTATATAAAGTTGTAGGAGAAGGTACTCAAATACTAAGCAAAGTAAAAGTAAATGAAACTATAAAATTAGAAGGTCCATACGGAAATGGATACGAAAAGGTTGAAGGTAAGGTTGCTTTAGTAGGTGGAGGAATCGGAGTGGCGCCACTTTACTTAGTTGCTAAAAATATAGAAAATTGTGATGCATATTTAGGATTTAGAAAAGAAGCGATATTAGAAGAAGAATATAAAGAAGTTTGTAAAGAAGTTCATATAGCTACGGGGGATAAGTTTGTAACGGATATTCTAGATATTGAAAAATATGATTATATATTAACTTGTGGTCCGACGCCTATGATGGAAAAGTTAGTTAAGATGACAGAAGGTACTAATACGAAGATAATGGTATCTTTAGAAAATCATATGGCATGTGGAGTTGGGGCATGTTTAGTATGTACTTGTAAGACACAATTTGCAAATAAGAAAACATGTAAAGATGGACCTGTATTCTGGGGAGAGGACGTGATATTTAATGGCTAATTTAGGTGTAAAATTCGGGAACATCGATTTTAAAAATCCAGTTGTTATGGCTTCGGGAACTTTTGGATTCGGCAAAGAGTATAATGAAATTTATGATATACAAAAATTAGGTGGAGTAAGTAGTAAAGGTCTTACTTTAGAAAAAAGAGATGGAAATAAAGGAATGAGAGTATGGGAGACTCCATCTGGAATGATGAACAGCGTAGGGCTTGAAAACCCAGGTGTTCAAGGGTTCATAGACAATGAACTACAATTTTTCAAAGATTTAGATTTAGTAAGAATAGCTAATTTAGGTGGATCAACATTAGATGATTATGTAAAAGGGGCAGAACTTTTAAATAATCAACCTATAGATATGATAGAGTTAAACATATCGTGTCCAAATGTAAAAGCTGGTGGAATGGCATTTGGTATAAAAAATGAAGTTGCAAGAGAAGTTGTAAGGGCAGTTAGAAAAGTTACAGATTTACCTCTTATAGTTAAATTATCACCTAATGCTGAAGATATAGTTGGTATGGCTAAAGTTTGTGAAGAAGAAGGTGCAGATGGTATATCTTTAGTAAATACATTTAAAGCAATGGCTATAGATATACATAAGAGAAAACCAGTATTTGAAAATATATATGCAGGTTTATCAGGTCCTGCAATAAAGCCAATAGCTCTTAGAATGGTTCATGAGGTATGTAAAAATGTAAGTATACCAGTTATGGGAATGGGAGGAATAACGACAGCTCAAGATGCTATAGAGTTTATAATGGCTGGGGCAACGTGTATTCAAGTTGGAACTGCCAACTTCATGAATCCTAAAATAGGTCTTGAAATAATAGAAGGGATAGAAGAATTCATGAAAAAAGAAGGAATAAAAAGTTTAGACGAAATTAGAGGTATATTATAATAATTAAAATAAACATATGAAAATTTTGGAGGACGTAAATATGAGTAAAGTAGATGTAGTAGAAATATTAAAGAAAAGTGATGCATTATTAGAAGGACACTTCTTGCTATCTTCAGGAAAGCATAGTAATAGATACGTTCAATGTGCAAAAGTATTAAGATTTCCTCAATATGCAGAGCAAGTATTAAGTACGGTAGTTGAGCAAATAAAAGATTTAGATATAGATTTAGTAGTAGGACCTGCAATGGGTGGAGTTATAGTTTCTTATGAATTAGGAAGACAATTAAACAAGGAGACTGTATTCACTGAAAGAAAAGATGGAGTAATGGAACTTAGAAGAGGATTTGAAGTTAAGCCAGGAGCTAAAATAATAATAGCTGAAGATGTTGTTACTACTGGAAAATCAACAATAGAAACTAAAGAAGCTTTAGAAAAATTAGGTGGAGAAGTTATAGGGGTAGCTTGCATAGCAAATAGAACTTCTAAAGATATAGGTATGCCTATATATAGTGCAATAAAGTTAGATATACAAGTTCATGATGCTGATGAGTGTCCTTTATGTAAAGAAGGAAATATAGAGTTAGTTAAACCTGGTAGTAGGGAGTTTAAAGAGCTAGGAATGTAATTAAATACAAAATGATAAAAGGACTTAGCAATTGCTAAGTCCTTATTTTTATTAAATAATATGGTTAAATTATTAAAATATATCTATACAATTAATAAATTTACTTAGTAATGGTTAATAAATAGTTTTTAAATTCTTGTAAAAATATTTCAGTAGCTTTTGTAACATTTATATTTTTAGGTAAAATGTAAGAGAAATTACGATTATAAGATTTGTCCAATTCTATAGTAATTAACTCTTTATTTTTAGCTGCAGGAGCAGCTACAAAATTAGATATTAAAGTTATACCAAGACCATTTCTAACAGCCTCTTTAACAGCATAATTGCTGCCTAAAATCATTAAATTTTTTGGAAGTATTTTATTTGAGTTTAAAAATAGATTTAAGTATTCTCTAGTTCCAGAACCTTCTTCACGAGCTACCCAATTTTGATTTTGTAACAAATTAAAGGTAAATTTGTTATTAATCCAGTGAGGGTCATAAGGAACTGCTAAAACCATTTTATCTTCTGATAGATATTCTTGATTCAAATTGGGGTAAGAGGATACACCTTCTATGAATCCGATGTCTAAAGTTAAATCTTTTAAATTCTCAGCAATTAAAGTCGTATTCTCAATAAGTAGATCAACTTCTATATCTGGGTATTTCTTACGAAAAATAGTCAGAAATCCAGGAAGAATATACTCTCCAATAGTTAAGCTAGCACCAACCTTTATAATACCTTTAATAGAATCTGAAATATCTCGAACTTCCATATATGTAGTATCTAAGATATGTAGAATTTCTTTTGCTCTGTTATAAAGTTTATAGCCATTTTCAGTTATAACAATTGATTTATGTTTTATAGATCTATTAATCAAAGTAACACCATAGTAACTTTCTAAATTTTTTATATGTGTACTGACACTGGGCTGAGATAAATTTAAATATTCACCAGCCTTTGTAAAGTTTTTATGCTCTACTACAGCAACAAAAGTTTTTAACTCTTCAAACAATATAATACCTCCCAAACTTGATTTAATGATTATATCTATATTATACATATAATCATTAAAAATATTAATAATTATCATATATTTTATCTATTTTACTTATAATAAGTAAACTTATATAATAATATGTGCTTAGTTTTAGAATTTATATTTATTTGATAATAATATGGAATGAATACAAACACAAATAACATTTTAAGAGGTGAGTCATAATTTATGAGGAAAAACAATAAAATATTAAATGAAACAAAAGATATATTACCAGGACTTATAGTATCTATATCAATATCTTTAATTAGTATGGGATTATCAAAGTTTGCTCCGAGTTTAGGTGCAGGAACTATAGCAATATTTTTAGGTATGTTAGCAGGAAACTTATTCCTAGGACAAAAAGTGTTCCAAAAAGGATATAAATTTTCTGAAACTAACCTATTATCATACTCAATAGTATTGCTTGGAGGAACTTTAAGTGTAACAAAATTAATGGAATTAGGATTTAACGGAATATTTTTCGTTATTATACAAATGACAATTACAATAGTTGGAGCGATGTATATAGGTAAAAAGTTAGGCTTTAGTCAGAACTTTAGAATGCTTATGGCAAGTGGAAATGCAGTATGTGGTTCATCTGCAATAGCTGCAACAGCTCCAGTTATAGATGCAAGCGATGAGGATAAAGGAATAGCTATTACAGTAGTAAATATAACAGGGATATTTTTAATGTTTTTACTTCCGGTTTTATCTAGATATTTATATAACCATGAAGCTGTAAGAACATCAGCTATGATAGGTGGAACACTTCAATCAGTAGGACAAGTTGTTGCTAGTGGAGAGATGGTTAATGAGCATGTTAAGGAATTAGCTACGATATTCAAAATTGTAAGAGTTATATTATTAGTTGGAGTAATATTTGTTCTTGGCCATATAAAACAAAAAACTAACCATGAAATAGTAGAAGAAGAAATATCAGATGTTAAAAAAGGTAAAATAAAAATACCATGGTATGTTATAGGGTTCTTTATAACATGTGCATTATTTACTTTAAATATAATATCACCAGAAGTATCATACTTATTTAAGGCTATAAGTAATAAACTAGAAATAATAGCATTAGCTGCAATAGGCCTTAGAGTTAATTTAAGAGAATTAATAAAACAAGGTAAATCAGTATCATTATATGCTTTATTTGTAGGTTCATTACAAGTAGTTACTGCTATAGCATTAATATCTATATTCTTATAATAATTAAAAATAATGCAATAAAAAGTATTTATTAAAACTATATGTATAAAAAGAAATACTAGGAATGTATATATTTACATTCCTAGTATTTCTTTTATTTTTTCACATAACATATCCAAATGCTCTGGATTATTTATTAAATCAACTTCATTTATGTTAACATATAAAACTGGTGACTGGTCATATTCAGAAATCCATTTTTCATATCTATTATGAAGATTTTCCCAGTATTCTATATCAACTGTTTTCTCTAAGATTTATTCTATGGATTATAGAATCTAAAGATCCATCAAGATATATCATTAAGTCAGGTCTTCTTAAATAAGGAACCATATCATTAAATAAATCTCTATAAGTTATATAATCCCTTTTAGTCATTTTTTCATTATCATATAAATTTCTAGCGAATATTTCTACATCTTCATATATACTTCTATCTTGTATGTTGTTTAATCCGTTACTATCTATTTCTTTTTGTTGCTTAAATCTTTGAGCTAAGAAGTATAGTTGTAGATGGAAGCCCCATTTTTCTTGATCCTTATAAAAGTCTTCTAAATATGGGTTACCATCAACTTTTTCATAATGTGCCTCAAACCCAAGTCTTTCTGCAACTAATTTAGTTAAAGTTGATTTACCAGCACCAACATTACCAGCTACTGTTATGAATAAATCTCTATTTAAAGGCTTATTGCATTGATTTACTAATTTGAACATGTCGTCTTTCCTCCTAAAGTTGAAATTGCTTCCTCTACTTTATCTATGATAAATTTTCTATCTTCTTCTTTATTTAAGAAGTCTAAATTTGAATTATCAATTTCTATTATTATAGGTTCTTTACCCATAAAATTGTGTTTTATAGATAATGGGTTGAAATAATATTTATATTCCGTGCGTAATCCATCAATATAGTTTCTATCCATTTGTCTTTCAAAGCTTCTATCTCTCATTGCTATTCTTTTCATCAGAACATCTGTATTAGAATTTAAATATATTATAATATCTGGTTGAGGTAAGTCATTAACAAATATGTTGTATACCTGTTTATATCTATGGAATTGCATCTTATCAAGTGTTATACCTGCAAATATAAGGTTTTTTATTATATGATAATCACTTACAACTCCTTTAGATTTACTTAACACATTTTTTTCAGTATCTTCTAATTGTTTAAATCTATTAAATAGAAAAAATGCTTCTGTTTGCAAAGCATATTCTTTAATATCTGTATAAAATTTTGATAAAAAAGGATTTTCTTCGACTATTTCTCTTAAAAGAGTATAGCCAAAATGCTGGTTAAGTATATTAGCTAATGTAGTTTTTCCTACACCGATAGGACCTTCAACAGCTATAAATATACCTCTGTTATTCATATAAAATCACCCTCTAAAAATAATGTCTTATGTATTTTAGCAGAAAAGAAATTAAAATACTACTCTAGACTTTTTATTTTGCAGCATAATTTAAATTAATTCATTTAATTTATGAAAAATATGGGTAAATTAAAGATATAATAAATTTATAATAATTTACATTGAGGAGTATCAATTTATGAAGGTTTATGAACAAGATAATACAGTTATATTAGAAGATATAAAAGATTTTAATCCAAAGCACATATTTGAATGTGGTCAGTGTTTTAGATGGATTAAAGAAGATGATGAATCATATACAGGTGTAGCAAAAGGAAGAGTTATAAATGTTTCAAAACAAGGAGATAAAGTTTTTTTAAAAAATACTAATTTAGATGATTTTAATAATATTTGGTTTGAATACTTTGATTTAGGAACAGACTATGGAAAGATAAAAGATATATTAAGAAATATGGATGAACATTTAGAGAAAGCGACAGAATTTGGCGAGGGTATAAGAATTCTTAAACAAGATGGATGGGAAATGCTTATATCGTTCATAATATCATCAAACAATAGAATACCGATGATACAAAAAGCCATAAATAATTTATCTAGAGAATTTGGGACATATATTGGTGAATATAATGGAAAAGAATATTATGCTTTTCCAACTCCAGAACAATTAAGTAAGGCTAGCCAGGAACAAATAAGGGCATGCCAAACAGGATTTAGAGATAAATATATAAAGAGTACAACAGACAGTGTTATTCTAAACAATAAAAATATATCTGAATATACTAAGTTAAATACAGAAGAGTGCCTAAAGGAATTATTAAAATTTAATGGAGTTGGTCCTAAAGTAGGGGATTGTATAGCACTATTTGGAATGCAAAAGTATGATACTTTCCCTGTAGACGTATGGGTTAAAAGAGTTATGCAAGAATTCTATGTAGAAGAGGACCTAAGTTTACCTAAAATAAGAGCATATGCTATAGATAAATTTAAAGAATTATCTGGATTTGCACAACAGTACTTATTCTATTATGCAAGGGAGCTTGGTATAGGAAGATAATAAAAGGAGAATTTTTATGAGTGTTGGAGGTGTTTTGTTTTTAAGCTATTTAATTATATCTTATATCGCTGGTGCACTAATATCTATGACTATAATACTTGAAAATAGGGACCCTGCTAAAACTATGACTTGGCTATTAATATTTATATTATTGCCAGGCATAGGAATTGTGATATATGCCATATTTGGTAGAAATATAAGAAAAATAAAGATGCTTAGAACTCAAAAACTAGCAACAGATATAAAGGATAAAAATTTATTTGAGAACTTAGAGGAAATAGAAGAATTAGTAACATTAGAACAAAAATCTATAAGGAATAATATAATACTTAGCGATGTAGATGAGGAAGATTCTGCTAAGAAAAGAGTTATAAGTTTGTTATTAAATACAGGGGTATTTCCATTTACAACTAATAATAATATAGAAGTTTATACTGATGGAAATCAAAAATTTGAAAGACTTCTTAAAGATATAGAAAATGCTAAAGAATATATACACTTAGAATATTTTATAATAAAAGAAAGTGAAATAGGAACAAAGATAAAAAATGCATTGATTAAAAAAGCAAAACAAGGCGTAAAGGTGAGAATTTTATATGATGATGTAGGATGCTGGAGATTTTGGTTTCATAGGAATTTCTTTAATGAAATGAGAAAGCATAATATACAAATTGAACCATTTATACCAAATAAATTTCCTATACTAGGAGGAAAGTTAAACTATAGAAATCATAGAAAGATAGTAGTAATAGATGGTTATATAGGATATACAGGTGGCATAAATATAGGTGATGAGTATTTAGGAATGAATAAAAAGTTTGGTTATTGGAGAGATACTCATATAAGAGTAGAAGGTACTTCAGTATACATGCTTCAAATGATTTTCTTAACAGATTGGTATTATACAACAAAAGAGATTCTCTTAACTAAAAGATTTTTCCCTAAAATAGGTCACTGCGGAAATAGTATGGTTCAAGTTGTAGCAAGTGGACCAGACAGTGATTGGGAGGCGATACATTATGCTTATTTTTCAGCTATATGTCAGGCTAAAAAAAGCATATATATAGAAACACCATATTTTATACCAGATGAAAGTTTATTAAAAGCTTTAAATAGTGCAGCTTTAAGTGGAGTAGATGTTAGAATTATATTCCCTAAAATAGCTGATCATAAAATTGTAAATACAGCATCTTATTCGTATTTTAGTGATATATTAAAATCTGGAGGTAAGGTTTATTTATACACGAAAGGATTTATACACTCTAAAGTTATAATTATAGATGATAAAATAACTTCAACTGGATCAGCTAATATGGATTTAAGAAGTTTTATGTTAAATTTTGAAATAAATGCATTTATATATGATAAAGAAGTAATAGATATTATGACTAAGGATTTTTTAGAAGATATGAAAAATAGTGAAGAGTTAAAATTAGAAGAGTTTAACAATAGAAGTATGATTAAAAAAGTTAAAGAATCAATAGCTAGGTTATTTTCACCTATATTATAAAAAAGTTATAAAAACTATTGAAAATTGGATATAATTAATATACTATAATAATTGTTAGCACTCTTAACTGGAGAGTGATAAAAAATATTATAGTATATTTTTATTTTTACATATAAATATTTACTAGGAGGTAAAATATGAAAATAAGACCATTAGCTGATAGAGTAGTTATAAAAAAATTAGAGGCTGAAGAAAAGACTGCAAGTGGTATAGTTTTACCAGGAACAGCTAAAGAACAACCACAAATGGCTGAAGTTATAGAAGTTGGACCAGGTGGTATAGTGGACGGAAAAGAAATAACAATGGAGTTAAAAGTAGGAGATAAAGTTATATTCCAAAAGTATGCAGGTACTGAGGTTAAGATAGAAGGAAATGAATATACAATATTAAGACAAAGCGATATATTAGCTGTTGTTGAATAATTTAAGGGAGGGGTTAATCATGGCTAAAGAAATAAAATTTGCGCAAGATACTAGAAAAGCATTAGAAACAGGTGTAAATAAATTAGCAGATACAGTAAAAGTTACTTTAGGACCAAAAGGAAGAAATGTTATATTAGATAAAAAATTTGGAGCACCTCTTATAACTAATGATGGTGTAACAATAGCTAAAGAAATAGAGTTAGAAGATAGATTTGAAAATATGGGAGCTCAATTAGTTAAGGAAGTTGCTACTAAAACTAATGATGTAGCTGGTGATGGTACTACAACTGCTACAGTTTTAGCTCAAGCTATAATAAGAGAAGGGCTAAAAAATGTAACAGCAGGAGCTAACCCAGTTTTAATAAGAAAAGGTATACAAAAAGCGGTTGAAGTTGCAGTAGAAGAATTAAAATCTCAATCTAGAACTATAGAAACTAAGGAATCTATATCTCAAGTTGCTTCTATATCTGCAGGAGATGAAGAAGTAGGAAAATTAATAGCAGAAGCTATGGAGATAGTAGGAAAAGACGGTGTAATAACTGTTGAAGAATCTAAGACTATGAATACTGAATTAGATGCTGTTGAAGGTATGCAATTTGATAGAGGATTTATTTCAGCATACATGGTTACAGATGTAGATAAAATGGAAGCAGTATTAAATGATCCATATATATTAATAACAGATAGAAAAATATCTAACATACAAGATATATTACCTATACTTGAGCAAATAGTTCAACAAGGTAAAAAATTATTAATAATAGCTGAGGATGTAGATGGAGAAGCATTATCTACATTAGTAGTTAATAAATTAAGAGGAACATTTGAAGTTGTTGCAGTTAAAGCTCCAGGATTTGGTGATAGAAGAAAAGCAATGCTTGAAGATATAGCAACACTTACTGGAGGAGTTGTAATATCTGAGGAATTAGGATATGACTTAAAAGAAGCAGATGTAACTATGTTAGGTAGAGCAGGTTCTATAAAAGTAACTAAAGAAGCTACTACAATAGTAGATGGATTTGGAGATAAAGTTGCTATAGAAAATAGAGTTAATCAAATAAAACATCAAGTAGAAGAGACTACTTCAGAATTTGATAAAGAAAAATTAATGGAGAGATTAGCTAAACTTGCTGGTGGGGTAGCTGTTATAAAAGTAGGAGCTGCTACAGAAGTTGAAATGAAAGAAAGAAAATTAAGAATAGAAGATGCACTTAATGCTACAAGAGCAGCTG
>NZ_CATXCO010000059.1:0-11377 GCF_958366745.1 uncultured Romboutsia sp. | reverse complement strand
TGATGAATTTATAAATTTAATTGATAAAGATTCAGTAATTGCAGAACATGCTATACAACCATTAGTACAAGATTTAATTTACCAAATTGATAAAACTATAGCCCTTACTTTAATTGATGTAGTTTTAGGTGGAGATGGACTTTTAGAAAATTATGATAGAAACCTTACTGAAATAGATAAGCAATTATTATTTCAAAGTGTTAATGACTTCTTAAAGAGAATGTATGTAGTTGAAAGTTGTACACACAGAGAAGTATTAAGAGTTCATATAAATGCGGGAGCAAGTAAAAAATATCCTATAAGTGAATCTGTCTTAATTGCACATATGAAGGTTATGTATGAAGACAAGGAAATAGGTAAAATGAGATTTTGTGAACCATATAGCTGTATGGAACCAATACTTGATTTATTAGAAACTAAAAAATTATTTAGAAATAAGAATCAAGAATATGATTTTGAATTTACAAATGCAATTTATAACAATGTGTGCGGAGCAAAGGTTGATTTAATTGCAAGATTAGGAAAGTCAACTATAAAAGTAAATGAACTCCTTGATTTAAAAGTAGGAGATATAATAACTTTAGATACAAAAGTAGATGGAGATATAGAGCTAGATGTTTCTGAAGCTAGATCGTTTAAATGTAGACCAGGATTAATAAAAAATAAAAATGGTGTAGTAATAACTGATAGTGTTAAGAAAGGAGTATAGACAATGAATAAAAATCTTGCTAGAGTATTAGATATAGAACTTAATGTAAGTGTTATTCTTGGTAGAACTAAGATGGCACTAAAAGACATATTTGAGCTAGGTAAAGGTTCATTAATAGAATTGGATACCTTTGAAAATCAAGAGGTTGAAATATATGTAAATGGAAGAAAAATCGGATATGGTCAAATAGTTGTAATAGACCAAAACTTCGGAGTTAGAATAACTAATATACTTGGTGAAGATGAATTAGTCAAAACATTAAGTTAAGAGTATCTATCATAGGAAGGACTGGTAAATGAGTAAATTATTAAAAAGCAAGTACAATAATAGTGGGGATAGATGTGTAGATGCTTGCTTAAGCTATGGAGAATTAAGGTACTTAGACAATGAGGGGCAGCCCATTAATATTGAGGTTCCTGAAGATAAATATGAAGAAGCAATAATAGATTTTACTGAAAGAAAAAAAGAAGGATTGGTAAGTAACAGTATAGATCCAATTAAGGTATTAAAAAAAGGAAGCTTCACATATAATCAAGTAAAAAATATAGCAAATTTGAATAAGATAAAAGGGTTAAGAGTTTTTGAAATAGATGGAAGTATAGAACTTGAACATACTTTAGGTGTATCAGGAAGTATAGAGTATGCTTTAGCTATATGGAATGGTGATAGCAAAGAAGTAGCATTAGAAAAAGCAATTATTAGAGCCATAAAAATACATGGTGTAAATTTTGTAAAGTCATTAAAGCTTGATGAAAAATATGAATCTATATATGACAAAGTAGCTAAATTAGGTAGTATAGCAGAAAATCAATTATATACTATAAAATATTGTAAAATCCAAGATGAGATATATAGTAATATTGTAGATATGAGAATTAACTTAAAAAGGGGTTCTGATATTGCAATAGGAAGTATTGGTTCTTTAATAGGTTTTATATTAGTACAATTATTTACTAATTTTGGAAAGTTATTAAATAATATATTTATTCATGTAGGGATTAGTATATTTATTATGATTTTATTTTATATTCTTTCAATAAAACTTGTAAAGGCGATAAGCTATAATTACATAAAAAATACCAATGGCTCTATAATTGATATGTTTAATGATGAACTTGAGTATTATAGTTATAATAATCTTCTTACAGAAGATGAAAATAATATTATAGTTGAAAATATAACTAAGGGAGAAATTTCAAAGTTAATTGTTGAAATAAAGGGTAGTGTTAACAAAAAAATATCTATAAATAAAGTGATATCAAAAGAAACTGAATTTATTTTGGAATCTAGACGAAATATTTTTCTTCCAAATGATAATGAAATAAAGGAAATAACTGAAAGTCTTATCAAAAAATATTTTAATAAAGTTAATGTATAAAAAAATTGCTCTGAACAATTTATATGTTCAGAGTAATTTTTTTATTATATAAAATGAATAAGGTAAAAAATAAAAAATTTGTCGAAAAATATAAAGTTATATTAATACTTATCCGTATAAATAAAATGTAAATTATAGGATAGATTAGATTTATTAGAGCAGGGAGGAAAAAGAATGAATTCATTTAAAAATTTAAAAATAGGAAAAAAGCTTATATTATCTTTTTTAACTATATTAATTTTAACGAGTAGTTTAAGTATATATATATTAGGAAAATTATCATATACAGCTAATTTAACAGATTATATGTATGATGGACCATATAAATTAGTTAATGAGTCTTTAGGGATTCGTATGGAAATTATCAATATATCAAGATGTTTAAATAGTGGCTTTGTTGATAACAACCATACTGGAGAAAATAAAACTATAGCAGAGTCATTTAATAAAATAGAAGAAAATATAAAATCAATAAGTGCAAATGAATTAATAGCATCATCTATAGGTGATCATTTAAAAAATCTTGAAAATGCAATAGAAAACTATAAAAGTGCATATGAAAATTTATATGCAAGAACACAAGTAGAAGGATTTACTAATAATGTTAATGATATAGATGCATCAGTTATTTCAACATATTCAAATACATACAACAAAGTAATAGAAGAGGCATCAATATTAAATGAAAATGCCAATAAAATTATGGAAGAGTTTTTAACAGATGCAGATAAAACAGCTAAGCAATCTACAATAATAAGTATAGCATTATTAATAGTAGCTATATTAGGAGTATCATACATAAGTATATACATAACAAAAACTTTAAGAGACCCATTAGTTGAAATTGAAGATGCGGCTAACAAAATGGCTGAAGGAGACTTTGATGTTTCTATATCTTATGAATCTAAAGATGAGTTAGGAACTTTAGCTGATAGTATGCGTAGAATGGCTAATAATACAAATGAAGTTATAAATGATACAGTAAATGTATTAGGTGAAGTAGCAGCAGGAAACTTTAATGTATCTACAAATGTTGAGTTTATAGGCGTATTTAAAGAAATAGAAGACTCTATAGAAAAAATAACTAATGATTTAAGTGAAACAATGTCACAAATAAGTTCAGCATCAGAAGAAGTTGGAGCGGCATCAGATCAAGTATCAAGTGGAGCTCAAATGTTAGCTCAAGGAGCAACAGAACAAGCAAGTGCTGTTCAAGAATTATCTGCAACTTTAACTGAGATATCAGAAAAAATAAAGAATACAGCAGAAAATGCTCAACATGCTAACAGCTTAACAATAAGCGCAGGACATGAAGTTCAAAATGGTAATGAACAAATGAAAGAAATGGTTAAAGCAATGGACGAAATTTCATTTACTTCAAATGAAATAGGAAGAATAATAAAAACAATAGATGACATAGCATTCCAAACTAATATATTAGCACTTAATGCTGCAGTTGAAGCTGCTAGAGCTGGAAGTGCTGGTAAAGGATTTGCTGTTGTTGCTGATGAAGTTAGAAATCTTGCAGCTAAATCTGCTGAAGCTGCTAAAAATACAGCAGTACTTATTGAAAATTCAATAGCAGCAGTAGAAAATGGAACTAAAATAGTTAATAATACGGCTGAATCTCTTGGAAATATAATTGAAATAACAAACCAAACTATGAATTCAGTTGAAATGATAGCAAAAGCATCTGATGAACAAGCCGAAGCAATAGCTCAAGTAACTTTAGGAGTAGAACAGATTTCAGCTGTAGTTCAAAATAACTCTGCAACATCAGAAGAAAGTGCAGCTGCTAGTGAAGAGTTAAGTGGACAAGCACAAATGTTAAAATCTCTTATTGAAGGATTTAACGTAAAAGGTGGAAACCAATCTCAAAGAAGCATGGATTTTATGAATAATGATGCAAGTTATTTTGATATGTATTAAGAATAATATAATACAGTAAAGTCATATTAATGTTTATTTGTAAAAAGGAGGCTTTTATGCTTCCTTTTTATATAATAGACAACTAATATATTTGTTTAACAATAAAGGAGATAAAAAATGAGTGGAATAGATTCTATGACTGAGTTTTATGTATATGAAAATATGCAATTGCTAGAGCAATTAGAAGAAATTTTGCTTTCTGGTCAATCTGATACTGGAGAATTGAGTCAAGAGGAAATAGAAGAAATCTTTAGAGCTATGCATACTATAAAAGGCTCATCAGCTATGATGGGATATGATAGTTTAATGAATCTTACTCATAGTATTGAAGATGTTTTTGATGAAATAAGAAGTGGTAGAAAACTTACTCAAAGCAAGTGGGAAGAAGTTATTGACGTAGTACTTGCAATAATAGACTTTTTAAAAGATGAAATATCAAAAGTTCAAGAAGGGTTGTTTCCTCAAGCTAGTATAGAAGAACTTTATCAAAGATCAAGCAACTTATTAAAAGAAGATATAGAAGAAAATATATCATATAATACACAAGTAGATGAAACAGTTGATGAAGTTGTTAACTTAGATTCAAATGGAATGAAAATAAAAGTATTTTTTGAAGATGGATGTGGAATGGAATCTATAAGAGCACTTGGAGTTTTAATGTCTCTTGAAGGAATGCATTCATCAATAAAAACAGTACCAGAAAATTTAGAAGATGACTGTGATGGAGAAATAGCACAAAATGGACTTTTACTAGTTCTAGAAAATCCAATAGACAAAGAAGCAATTGAAAAAGCTATACAAGGAACAATGTTCCTTAAGTGTTTTGAAATAGAAGAACCTAATGAAAATAATAAAGAAGAAGTAGCAGAAGCAGAAGTATCTGAAAAAATAGAAGAAATAGAGATAAAAGAAGATTTAAATAAAGAAGAAACTGTAATCGAAGAAACTATTACTAATAAAGAAGAAACACATGTTTTAGAAGTAGTTAAGGAAGAAAGTCAAACAGAGGTTAAGGAAAATAAAATAGAAGAAAAGAAAACTTTAGATAAAAATAAATCTAATAAAGAAACTAAAAATAATTTCCTTACTGTAAACATAAATAAAATTGATATATTAATGAATTTAGTAGGAGAGATTGTAACAACAGAGTCTATGGTAGAAAAACAATCTCAACTTGAAAACTTTGATAGAGATAACTTTGAAAAACAAGCTAGAAGATTACATCAATTGACTGCTGAGTTACAAGATGTAGTTATGTCTATCCGTATGGTACCTATATCATCTACATTTACTAAGATGCAAAGAGTAGTAAGGGATATGAGTAAAAAAACTGGCAAAATAGTAGACTTAGAACTTATAGGAGAACAAACAGAAGTAGATAAAACTATACTTGAAAACATATCAGATCCACTTATGCATATGATTAGAAATAGTATGGACCATGGTGTTGAAATGCCAGAGGAAAGAAAGGCAGCTGGAAAGCCTGAAAAAGCAACAGTAACACTAGAAGCTAAAAATACAGGTGGAGATGTTGTAATAGTTATAAAGGATGACGGTAGAGGTTTAAACAAAGAAGCTATTGTAAAAAAAGCTATAGAAAAGGGAATTACAACTAAGAGATTAGAAGAGATATCAGATAAAGAAGCATACAACTTTATAATGGCTCCAGGATTTTCAACTAAAGAAGCTGTTACAGAATACTCTGGTCGTGGAGTAGGGATGGATGTAGTTCATACTAACATAAAAAAATTAAGAGGTTCTATAACAATTGATAGTGAGAGCGGAAAAGGCACTATGTTCATAATTCGTATACCATTAACATTGGCTATAATAGATGGAATGAAAGTTGAAATAGGAAATGAAATATATATAATACCATCTCTTAATATAAAAGAAGTATTTAGAAGCGGGTCTTATGAAATTGTAAAAAATCCTAATGGTGAAGAACATAGTATTGTTAGAGGCAATTGCTATAAAATTCATAGATTAGCAGACATATTAGGAATTGAATCTAAAGATAAAAACGAAGGAATAATGATATTAGTTGAGTCTGAAATAGGAAATATATGCATAATTGTAGATAAAATAATAGGCCAACAAAATGTTGTTATAAAACCAATACCTCAATTATTAACTCAATTTGAAAAAGTTCAATCATATATGTCAGGATGTTCTATATTAGAGGATGGATCTATAAGCTTAATATTTGATGTTAACTCAATAATAACTAGATAATACTTTTATAGGAGATATACTATGAAAATTAATAGAAAAATAAAAGTAGTAATAGTTGATGACTCAGGAATATTTAGAAGAGTTTTATTTAATCAACTTAAAGACCACCCTCATATAGAAGTTGTTGGTATGGCTAAAGATCCATATGAAGCTAGGGATGTTATTGTAGAGTTTAATCCAGATGTATTAATACTAGATATAATGATGCCGGGACTTGATGGAATTGAATTTTTAAATATATTAAAGAATAAAAGATTTATACCAACTATTGCAATTAGTGGTAGTAGTATTAATGAAAGTAATGCAATTGCAGCGGGAGCAGTTGATTTTATCGAAAAGCCAACTGCAAAAACTATGCGTAATTTTAATGAAACTTTGGTTCAAAAAATAATAAATGCATCAGGATTTTATGATTATAGCTGTTCTAATACAGAACTTAAAAAGACTAACATTATAAAAAATAATGTTAGTTATAATAGTAAAAATATAATAGCAATAGGTGCGTCTATGGGTGGAGTAGATGCAATAAGACACGTTTTAAGAGAGTTGCCATTAGGATTACCTGGCATAGTTATAACTCAACATATGCCCCCAATATTTACAAAAAAATATGCACAAAGACTTGATAAAGAATGTAGCATAAAGGTCGTTGAAGGTAAACATGGAGATGTAGTTTTAACTGGACATGCATATATTGCACCAGGTGGATATCAAATGGGAATAGTAAGAGAAAATAACAAGTATATCTTAGATATAAAAAAAGCTGAAAAAGTAAGTGGACATTGTCCATCAGTAGATTACTTATTTGAATCAGTAGCGATACATGCAAAAAATAATTCTATTGCAACAATACTAACAGGTATGGGAAATGATGGCGCTAAAGGATTATTATCTATAAAAAATGCAGGGGGATACACAATCGGTCAAAATAAAGAAACATGCGTTGTTTATGGTATGCCTATGGCAGCTAAAAATATAGGTGCTGTTATTAAAGAAGTTCCTTTAGAAGCTATTCCAAATTTGATAGTAGATAAATTTAGAACGATATAAACTTAATAAAACTTAGAGAGGGAAGGAACATACCTATGAATTTTGAACAAGAAAAGTTAAATGTATTTCGTGAAATTAGTAATATAGGTTCGGGCAATGCATCTACATCATTAGCACAAATGCTAAATGAAATAGTAGACATAGGAATACCTAACAGTGATTTAAGAGAATTTTCAGATATAACTAACAGTTATAGTTCACCAGAAGAACTTGTTGTTGGAACTGTATTACAAATATCAGGAGATTTAGAAGGTTTTATAATGGTAATAATGGACGTTGATTCAACACTTACTTTATTATCAAGATTATTAGGTAGAAAAATAGAGTGTGATAAAGAAAATTACGAAGAACTTTACAAAGAATTAAACTCTGTAGGAGAAATATGCAATATACTTTGTGGAACTTATTTAACTGCAATGTCAGATATGACTGGATTAACAATAGACCAATCAATACCATACTTTAGTGTAGATATGGTTATGGCAATAATGAACTTACCAGCTTCATTATATGGTGGTGAATCAGATTCTATACTATGTATAGAAACAGAATTCTTTACTTTAGATAGAGAGATAGAAGGAAAGTATTACTTTATACCTAAAGTAGAATCTTGTAACACATTATTATCTAAATTAGGATTTGAAGTATAGGTAGATTTAATGGCAGTTGCAAACGTAGGAATAGCAGATTATAAAATTATAAAATCACCAGATCAAATAATGACAGTTGGTTTAGGGTCTTGTTGTGGAGTTGTTATATATGATGAGATAAATAAAATAGCGGGATTAGTACATATTTTATTATCTGAATCAAAAACAGAAAAAAATCTAACAAATAGAGCAAAATTTGCTGACACAGGAATAACTCTTTTATATGAAGAGTTGAGAAAAAAAGGTGCAAACCCAAGATTTATGAAGGCCAAAATGGCAGGTGGAGCACACATGTTTAACTTCAATAATTCTAATAATGCTCTTACAATTGGCGAAAAAAATGTAAAAGTATGCAAAGAAACTCTATTTAAGTTAAGAATACCTATTATATCCTCAGATGTATTAGGGTCTTGCGGAAGAACTATTATATTTGATACAACTACTAATAAACTAAAAATAAAGAGTGTGGGCAAGAATGAAAAATTTATTTAGAAGAGGTGTATCAGTTTATGAATAATAATGAGGAAATTTTAGATAGCAAAATTGATGATTTATATATGGTATTTGTGATAAATAATCAAAAATATGCATTATCATCTAAATATATTACAGAAATAATTGAAATTTTACCAATAACTAAGGTACCATTCTTACCAGAATACATGAAGGGTATAATAAACTTAAGAAGTACAATTATACCTGTAATGGACGCAAGAATGAGGTTTGGCATGGAACCTATTGAATATAGTGAAAGAACTTGTATAATTATAATCGAAAATGAAGCAAATAAAATAGGATTAATTGTTGATGCAGTAAATGAAGTATTAACAATACCACCCAAACAAATAATGGAATCTACAAAAGAAAAAAATGATTTAAAAGAAAGTTTTGTAAATGGAATAAGTCAGATAAATAATGATATACAACTAATATTAGATTGTGATTCATTAGTGAATATTGTAGGAGATATGAGTAATGAAATTAACGAATAATGATTTTATACGTCTTAAGACATTTATGTATAACAACTATGGTATAAATCTTGAAAATAAGAAAACATTAATAGAAACAAGACTTGCAATAGTTGTTAAAAGATTAGGATTTAATGATTTTAAATCATATATAGATAATCTAATGAGAGATAAAACAGGAGAACAAGCATCTATAATAGTAGGAAAACTTACAACTAACTTTACTTATTTTATGAGAGAAGAAGCACATTTTGAGTTTTTAAGAAATGAAATATTTGTGCCTTATTTTAAAAAAGCTCCAGTTGGAGGAATAAAAATATGGTCTGCAGCATCGTCTACAGGAGAAGAGCCTTATTGTATATCAATGTTAGCAACATCTGTATTCGGAATAGGTGCAAAATCAAAAGTATCTATAACAGCATCAGATATATCGACTAATGTTTTAAGAACGGCTAAAAATGGAGTTTATACAGAAGATAAAATAGCTAAATTGCCAAAAACTTGGGTTCAAAATTATATGAAAAAAGTGGATGATAAAAGCTATGAAATAAATAATAATATAAAAAGTTTAGTTGATTTTAAATACTTTAACCTAAATCAAAGTATAGGATGGGAGTTTAGGAAATATGATGTAATATTCTGTAGAAATGTTATGATTTACTTTGATAATCCTACAAAACAAAAATTATGCAAAAGATTACATGATTCTTTAAAATCTGGTGGCTACTTAATAATAGGTTTATCAGAAAACTTATCAAACCTAGAAACTGGCTTTGAAAGAGTAAGGCCATCTGTTTATAGAAAAAAATAATTAACTTCAGGGAGGAATAAATATGAAAAGAGTATTAATAGTTGATGATGCATCATTTATGCGTATGTCTATAAAAAATATGCTTGCAAACTATGATTTTGAAATAGTTGGTGAAGCTGAAAATGGAGTTATGGCTATAGAAAAATACAAAGAATTACAACCAGATATAGTTACAATGGATATAACTATGCCAGAGATGGATGGATTAGAAGCATTAAGAGAAATTAAAAAAATTGATCCAGGTGCATCAGTTGTAATGGTTTCAGCATTAGGACAAGAAGCTAGAATGAAAGAAGCTATAATATACGGAGCAAAAGGGTTTATAGTAAAGCCATTTAAAGAAGAAATGCTTATATCAGCATTATCAAAATTATAAAGATAAATACTTTAACTAAAAAAGAAGATATAACATTATCTTCTTTTTTTATAGGCTATGTTTTAACAAAATGTTGATATTGAGTAAAAATTATATAGAATCTATATTAAATATGCTGATACATTATAACTATATATATTAAAGCATTTGGATAAGATGAATAGTTTCATATAAAACACAAAATAAATATACATAATATTTATAAAATAGTATTGAAAAAATTGTCGAATTTTGCTATAATTTATTGTGTCGATGAATAGTATTATTTATTAATCTAATATATATCCAAAAACTTTCAAAGTGTATATTGTTTACTATAAAATAAGACGACATTAAGAATCTCATAGAATAAGATATCAAAACCACATAAAAAACCAATTAGATAATATTAATTATTTAGTTGGTTTTTTAATATCGATAGTTATAACATAATTTACAGAAAATTAAGAAAATACATCGACTTTATATGTATTATGTTATATAATGTATTATAGATATTACTATTCATTCATTTTATTAATTAAATATTTTAAGGTATATTAAAAATTACTTTTTTAATATTTAAATTGTTTTATAAAAATTCCTTATTAAATACTCAAATTAAACCAATTAGATAATATTATTATTTAATTGGTTTTTTACTATTCAAAACTTACCTAATTTCAACATCGTGTTAAAACACAGCATTTTTATAAAAAATTCAAAAAATAATCTAAATAAATTTAAATAAGTACCGTATATAAATAATAGAGTGATTATTTAAACTTAATGTAGGATGGGGGAACAATAACTATGGATACTCCAAATCAAACAAAAATACTTTTAGAGTCAGGTACAAATGAACTTGAGATAATGGAATTCACTGTAGGTGGAGAATTATTTGGAATAAATATAGCAAAAATACGTGAAATCATGAGAGCACAAGAAACTAAGAGAATGCCAAACTCACATAATTTTGTAGAAGGTATATTTAAACAAAGAGGAGAGGTAATAACAGTAATAGATTTAGCCAAATGTTTAAATATAGAAAGATCAGAAAATAAAAGTCATGATATATTCATACTTACACATTTTAACAAGTTAAACTTTGCGTTTAGAGTTGAAAGTGTAGTTGGAATAGACAGGGTTTCTTGGGAAGATATAAAAAAACCAGATAAGGTTATATACAGTGGAGAAGACAGTGTAGCAACTGCAATAGCTGAATATAAGGACAGACTTATAACTATATTGGACTTTGAAAAAATTATAGCTGACATAAGCCCAGAAAC
>NZ_CATXCO010000058.1:0-11680 GCF_958366745.1 uncultured Romboutsia sp. | reverse complement strand
CAAAAGAAAGTAATTTAATTAATTATCCAAAAGGTAAATTAGAAAACTTAGATTTTGAAAATGGAAAAGAAATAAAATTTTGGAATCAAGTTACACCAATATCAAACATAAGGATACCGATGGTTTTATATAATGATATAGATTTAAAAAATATAAAAAAATGTAACATAATATTTGATAGAACAAATAGTGGAGATTTGTTATTTGAATCAATAATGGTGGACTAAAAGTTACAATTTTGAGATTTAGTACTTTTTTTGTAAAATTTTTAATTTTTAATTCATATACTGAAGTAAGAAGTTATTTTAAGATAATTGGGGGCTATAAAATGAAAGTCAAAATGATAACTGACTACCACGAAAATATAGAAGAGCAGATTAATAAATTTTTACAAGAAAATAAAGATAGTATAGATGTAGTAGATATAAAATGGAAAGTATATGCAATGGCACATTTGGTAATGATTATTTACAAAGAAAAAGAAATTTAGATACAAAAAATAGATAATTAATTTAAAGTCAATTAAAATTTGCAACAAAAACTAATATATGGTATTATAGTATATAAAATGGTATATATTGCAGAAACTAAGAGTGGGACAACAGTGCTCACTCTTTTGTTTTAAAAAATTTACAACTGAATAGGAGGGAAACACAAATGAGAAAAAGTATAGAAGCTACAATAGAAGAGATAGTTCAACCAATAGTTGATGCTAAAAACTTTGAAATCGTAGACATAGAATATGTTAAAGAAGCTGGAGAATATTACTTAAGAGTTTACCTAGATAAAGAAGGTGGAATATCTTTAAGTGACTGTGAAGTAGTTAGTAGAGAATTAAGTGAAATACTAGATAAAAAAGATCCTATAAAGGATAATTACTTCTTAGAAGTATCTTCACCAGGACTTGATAGACCACTAAAAAAAGATAAGGACTTTGAAAGATACAAAGGTAGAGACGTTGAAATAAAATTATACAAGCCAATGAATGGTTCTAAACAATTTGAAGGAGAACTAGTTGGATTAACTGAAGATAATAATATAAAAGTTATAATAGATGGTGAAGAAGTAGATTTTACAAGAAAAGAAGTTGCACTTATAAGACTTGCAATAAAGTTTTAGTTAAAGATAATTATGGAGGACAAATAGCAATGAATCATGAATTTATGGAAGCATTAGACGAATTAGAAAAAGACAGAGGGATAGATAAAGAGATACTTATAGATACTATAGAACAAGCTCTTTTAACAGCGTATAAGAAAAACTTCGGTTCAGCACAAAATGTTAGAGTTGAAATTGACAGAGAAAGAGGAGATGTTAGAGTATTCTCTCAAAGAGTAGTAGTTGATGAATCTGACTTATATGATACTTTCCTTGAAATTGAACTAAACGATGCAAGAGAAATAAGCCCAAATTATGAGTTAGGAGATATAATAGAAAACGAAGTAACTCCTAAAGATTTCGGAAGAATAGCAGCTCAAACTGCAAAGCAAGTTGTTGTTCAAAGAATAAGAGAAGCTGAAAGAGAAATAGTATATAATGAATTTATGGATAAAGAAAATGAAATAGTTACAGGAGAAGTAGCTAGAGTAAATAAAAATATAGTATATGTGAACATAGGTAGAATAGAAGCTATAATGACTCAAGCTGAGCAAATACCAGGAGAGCATTATCAAGCTGGACAAAAAATAAAGGTATATATATTAGAAGTAAAGAAAACTAATAAAGGACCTCAAATAGTAGTATCAAGAAGCCATCCAGGATTAGTTAAGAGATTATTTGAATTTGAAGTACCTGAAATATTTGAAGGTATAGTTCAAATAAAATCTGTATCAAGAGAAGCTGGTTCAAGAACTAAGATGGCAGTTAAATCAATAGATGAAAAGATAGATCCAATAGGAGCTTGTGTTGGTCCTAAAGGTTCAAGAGTTAAAAATATAGTTGATGAACTTGGTGATGAAAAAATAGATATAATAAAATACAGCGATGATCCAGCTGAATATATATCTGCATCACTTAGCCCATCGAAGGTTGAAAAAGTAGAAGTTAATGAAGAAGAAAAGTCTGCTTTAGTAGTAGTTCCTGATTATCAATTATCACTTGCAATAGGTAAAGAAGGACAAAATGCAAGACTTGCAGCGAAACTTACTAACTGGAAGATAGATATAAAAAGCGAATCACAAGCAAAACAAGATCAAGAATAAGGAGGGATGACCTTTGCAAAAAACTAAAAAGGTACCTCAAAGAAAGTGTATAGCTTGTCAAGAAAGAGACTCTAAAAAAGGGCTAATAAGAATAGTAAAAAATAAAGAAGGTCAAATATTTTTAGACCCAATAGGAAAAGCGAACGGTAGAGGTGCATATATATGTAAAGATGCAGAATGCTTAAAAAAGGCAATAAAGTCTAAAGCACTAAATAGAGCATTCAAAATAGAAGTACCTAACGAGGTATATGAAAATCTACTTGAGGAGCTACAAAAATATGAAGACTAATGAAGATAAAATATACTCATTTTTAGGCCTTGCAACTCGTGCAGGTAAAATAGTGTCAGGAGATGATTCAACACTACTTGAACTAAAAAGAGGTAATGTTAAGCTAGTTATAGTTGCAGAGGATGCATCAGATAACACTAAGAAGTTATTTAAAGATAAATCTAGCTATAGAAATGTACCATATGTATATTTCTCAAGTAAATTGCAACTAGGATATGCAATAGGAAAAGCTCCAAGAGCTGCTCTAGGAGTTAAAGATATAAATTTTGCCAATAAGATATTGGAATTAATGGAAACGCCAAAAATATAATAGGAGGTGATCTTGTGTCAAAAACAAGAGTATACCAAATTGCGAACGAATTAAAAATGTCTAATGAAGATGTATTAGCTAAATTAAAAGAATTAGAAATAAATGCAGTAGATAAGGATTCTGAACTAGAAGAAGATGAAGTTGAATTAGTACTTGAAATATTAAAAGATGAAATAGCTGCAGCTAAGGGAAATACTATAGCTATAGATGGAAAATTAACAGTTCAAGAGTTAGCTACTAAATTAGATAAGTCTGCATCTGAGATAATAATGAAGCTTATGAAGATGGGAACAATGGCAACAATAAACCAAGAAATAAGTTTTGAAATAGGTTCATTAGTTGCAAGTGAATATGGATTTGAATTAGTTGAAGGTTCAGCTAATGATGAAGAAGAATTAGAAGCAATAGATGCTTTAATAGATATAGAAGAAGATAAAGAAGAAGACTTAGTAAAAAGACCACCTGTTGTTACTGTAATGGGACATGTTGACCATGGTAAAACTTCTTTACTTGATGCTATAAGAAAAACTAACGTAACTTCAAGTGAAGCAGGAGGAATAACTCAACATATAGGTGCTTCAGAAGTTATGGTAAATGGAGAAAAAGTAGTATTCTTAGATACTCCAGGGCACGAAGCTTTCACATCTATGAGAGCTAGAGGAGCACAAGTTACAGATATGGCAATATTAGTTGTTGCTGCAGATGATGGTATAATGCCTCAAACAGTTGAAGCTATAAACCATGCTAAAGCTGCAAATGTACCTTTAATAGTTGCTATAAATAAAATAGATAAGCCAGGAGCAAATCCTGATAGAGTTAAGCAAGAATTAGCTGACCAAGGATTATTAGTTGAAGACTGGGGTGGTGACGTTATATGCGTTCCAGTATCAGCTTTAAAAAGAGAAGGTATAGATACTTTACTTGAAATGGTACTTTTAGTTGCAGAAATGGAAGAATTAAAAGCTAACCCTAACAAAAGAGCAGTAGGTACAGTTATAGAAGCTCAACTTGATAAAGGTAGAGGACCAGTTGCAACAGTACTTGTTCAAGGTGGTACTTTAAGAGTTGGAGATCCTATAGTTGCAGGTGTTGCTAGTGGTAAAGTAAGAGCGATGATAAACTCTAAAGGAAAGAGAGTTAAAGTTGCTGGACCTTCTACAGCAGTAGAAATATTAGGGTTATCAGAAGTTCCACAAGGTGGAGACCAAGTTGTTGCAGTACCAAATGATAAAGCTGCAAGATTAGTAGCTGAAAAGAGACAACAAATGGCTAGAGAGGAAATGTTAAAATCTAACCAAAGAATGAGTCTTGATGACTTCTTCGCTCAAATGGGAGATGCTGAAGTTAAAGAATTACCTATAATAGTAAAAGCAGACGTTCAAGGTTCTGTTCAAGCAGTTAAGCAATCACTTGAAAAATTATCTAATGAAGAAGTTGCTGTTAGAGTAATACATGGTGGTGTTGGAGCAGTAACTGAATCAGATGTTACACTTGCAACTGCATCTAATGCAATAATAATAGGATTTAACGTAAGACCAGTTCCAAGTGCAGAAGTACTTGCTAAAAAAGAAGGTGTAGATGTAAGAACATATACTATAATATACAAAGCTATAGAAGATGTTCAAGCAGCTATGACTGGTATGTTAGACCCAGAATATGTTGATGAAGATACAGGAAAAGCTGAAGTTAGAGAAACATTTAAGTTATCAGGTGTTGGAACTATAGCTGGATGTTATGTAACTAGTGGTAAGGTATTTAGAGGATCTAAAGTAAGAATAGTAAGAGATGGATTCATAATACATGAAGGACAATTAGCTGCTCTTAGAAGATTTAAAGATGACGTTAAAGAAGTTAACCAAGGATATGAATGTGGTATGAGTTTTGTTAACTACAATGACGTTAAAGAAGGCGATATAATAGAAGCTTATATAACTAAAGAAGTAGAAAGAAAATTAAAATAGATATAAAAGAGGTCGATATTAATGGCATCATATAACAGAACAAAGAGAATAGCAGAAGAAATAAAAAAAGTTATAAGCTCAATGCTTATAAGTGGAATAAAAGACCCTAGAATAACATCTATGGTAAGTGTAACTGATGTTGAAGTTACAAATGACTTAAGCTATGCATATGTTTATGTAAGTATATTAGGTGGAGATGAGGAATCTACACTGTTAGGACTAAAAAGTGCAGTAAACTATATAAGAAGAGAAGTAAGTAGAAGTGTTAAGCTTAGACATACTCCACAAATAATATTTAAAGTTGATGATTCTATCAAAAATGGTATGTATATGGACCATTTAATAAGAAAAGTTAATGAAGGAGCAACAGCATCTTCATTTGACGAGGAAGAATTTGATGAAGAATAATATAGAGAGTATAATAAAATACTTAAAAGGAAGTAACGATGATTTCATCGTTACTTCTCATATTAGTCCAGATGGAGATAATATAGGGTCAACTTTATCGATGTATTATGCTTTAAATAAATTAGGGAAAAACGTTTACTATGTATTAGACGATAATCCTCCTCAAAATTTAAAGTTTTTAGTTGAAAATATGAATATATTAAAATCAGAAGAAGTCAACTTAGATAGTTATAATATAGTAGCACTTGATTGTGGAGATAAAAATAGAATTTGCATAAGCCAAAATTTAATAGATAATGCTAAGAAAATAATATGTATAGATCATCATGCAAGTAATGATTATTATGGTGATTTTAATTATATAGATACTGAAGCATCATCAACTTGTGAGCTAGTTTATAATTTACTAGTAGAATGTGAAAAAAATGAAAATATAAATATAATAGATGAAGATGTAGCTACATGTTTATATACAGGTTTAGTAACTGATACTGGTAATTTTGTATATTCAAATACTCATCCAAGTAGTTTTGAAATGGCAAAGGAGCTTTTATTAAAAGGAGCTAAAAAAGATACTATAATTCAAAAAGTATTCCAAAGTAATCCATATAATTATTATAAATTATTAGGTGAAGCTTTAAATACTTTAGATATAGTAGATGGAAAAATTGCTAGTATAACGATAACTAAAGAAATGTTAAAAAGAAATGTGATAAGTTTTAATGATGTAGATGGAATAACTTCATACACTAGAGATATAGAAGGTGTTGAAGTTGGAATACTTCTAAAGGAAAAAAAAGAAAATGAAGTAAAAGTAAGCCTAAGATCTAAAAACTATGTAGATGTAAGTAAACTAGCTCAAAGTTTTAATGGTGGTGGGCATATAAGAGCCGCAGGCTGTACGATTTACTCTAGTATAGAAGATGCAAAGAAAAAGATAGTCGAGGCTGTAGTAAAAGCAGTACAAGGTGAGAAATATGAATAAAATAGTAAATATTATAAAGCCTACAGGTATGACATCTCATGATGTAGTAAGTGTTGTAAGAAAGATTTTAAACACAAAAAAAGTTGGACATACAGGTACCCTTGATCCAGATGCATCAGGGGTATTACCTATATGTATAGGAAAAGCGACTAAAGTTAGCGAACTTATATTAAATAAAGATAAGTCATATATTTGTGAGTTAACATTAGGTATAACTACAGATACATATGATTCATCAGGTGAAATTTTAGAAAGAGTAGATAATTTTAGTTTTACCAAAGAAGAAATAGAAAAAGCTTTTGACACTCAAAGAGGTCATATAGATCAACTACCGCCAATGTATTCTGCATTAAAAGTAAATGGTAAAAGAATGTGTGATTTAGTTAGAAGTGGAAGGGCTGATGAAATAAATTTAAAAACTAGGCCTGTTTATATCAAAGAACTTAATATACTTAGCATAAGAGACAATAAAATAATGTTTTATGTAAAATGTTCTAAAGGAACTTATGTAAGAAGTATATGTTATGATGTAGGGAAGGTTTTAGGCTGTGGAGGGCATATGTCTTTCTTACTTAGAACTTCATCAGGTAAATTTAACTTAGAAAATGGTATAACACTTGAAGAGTTAAAAGAATACAATGATAATAATACATTAGATAAATATTTATACGATATAGACTATGTACTAACTAATTTTAATAAAATAAAGATACATGAAAATGCTGAAAAATATTATATAAATGGTGGTATCATAGACGAGAGAAGATTTATAGAAAAAGACTTTAATGAAAATGATGAATTTGTAAGAGTTTATAGTTCAAAAGAATTTATCGGAATAGGTAAGATAATAAGAAAAAATAACACCATAAGTGTAAAAAGTGATAAACTATTTATAGTATAAATCTCAATTAAGTGGGGAATGCAAAATGGATACTATAACATCGATAGAAAAAATAGATACAATAAAAGAAAGTGTAGTAACTATCGGGAATTTTGATGGGTTACACAGGGGACATCAGGTGTTGATAAAAAAGGCTACAGAATATGCTAAGGCGAATAATATAAGTAGTGTTGTTTTTACTTTTAAAAATCACCCAGTTAATTACTTTAGACCAGGTTCTATAAAAAATATAATAACTAGTGAAGAAAAAATAAAAATATTAAAGTCTATGGGTGTAGATTATGTAATCAATATACCATTTGATGAATATATGACTAAAATATCTGGATATGATTTTGTAAAAGATATATTATTAGATAAACTAAATGTTAAGAATGTAATAGTTGGACATGATTTTACTTTTGCAAGAAATAAAGAAGGCAATGTAAAATTATTACAAGAATTGTCTAAGCAATATGGTTTTTCATTAGAAATAGTAAATTCTATAAAATTAGGTGATGTAAGAATTAGTAGTACTTATATTAGAAAGTTAATATTAGATGGTAGTGTAGAAGATATATATAAATATCTTGGTAGGAATTATAAGTTATCAGGAGAAGTTATACACTCAAAGAAACTTGGAAGAACAATAGGATTTCCTACTGCAAATATAAGCATAAATAAAAATATGATTATACCTAAAGTAGGAATATATGCAACGAAAGTATATGTTAATGGAAAAATATACTACGGCGCTACAAATATAGGTTACAACCCTACCGTAAATGGAGATAATTTATCTATTGAAACTAATATACTAAACTTCGATGAAGACATATATGGAAAAGTTATAACTATAGAGTTTCTAGAAAGAATTAGAGATGAAAAAAAGTTTAATGGAATTGAAGAACTAAAAAGTCAACTTCAAAAAGATACCAACTATGTATGTAAAAAGTATATTTGCAAAAGAGAAAAAGTTATGATACAATAAACAAGTAAATTAACCATTACTCGGCATACGATTACTCCAAATCTATGCTTAGTTATTGGCGATTATAAAATTAAATTGGAGGTAACTCAAGATGAACAAAACTGAAATAATAAAAGAATTCGGAAGATTTGAAGGAGATACTGGTTCTCCAGAAGTACAAATAGCTTTATTAACAGCTAGAATAAACGAATTAAACGACCACTTAAAAATGCACAAGAAAGACCACCACTCAAGAAGAGGTCTATTAAAGATGGTTGGTAGAAGAAGAAACTTATTAGCTTACTTAAAAGACAGAGATCTTGAAGGATACAGAGCATTAATAGCTAAATTAGGATTAAGAAAGTAATTTTTTACTTTTGTATTGAAAGCAGGTATAATAATACCTGCTTTTTATAATTTTAATATTATATAAAAAGGTATTGATAGCTATTATATAGAAAAGTTTATATAGAGGTGATGACTTTGAAAATAAAATTAATATGCGATAGTCTATGTGATATTCCAAAAGAAATTCAAGATAAAGAATATTTAGATGTGGTACCACTTACTATAATCTTTAATGATAAAGAATACAAAGATGGAGTAGATATAAGTAAGGAAGAATACTATGAAATACTAAAAAATAGTAAGGAGATACCAAAAACGTCTCAGGCTACATATATCCAGTTCAGTGAGATATTTAATAAATATATAGATGAAGGTTACAAAATAATATGTATAAATGGTTCATCTAAATCGTCGGGTACATATCAAAGTGCAATGCTTGCAAGAACTGATATGGGTGATAAGGCAAATGATATTCACATGTTTGATACGATGAGTCTATCATTAGGAAGTGGTCAATTCGTTATAAAGGCATGTGAGTTAATAGAAGATGGGTTAAGCCCAGATGAAATAGTAAAAGAATTAGATTCTATTAGAGAAAGTGTAATGTTATTTTTTGCACCTAAAACTTTGGATTATTTAAAAAAGAGTGGTAGAGTATCTGTAGCTACAGCTATAATAGGAAATATTCTTAACTTAGTACCGGTATTTTCATTTCCTGATGGAGAAGCACATTTAGAAGAAAAGGTTAGAGGAAGTAAGAACCTAGCAAGTAAGCTTGTCGATATGATACTAGAGAAAAATAATGGGGATTTAAAAGATAAAATTGTTACTATAGGATATGGGGATAATTTTAAAGATTTTGAAAAGCTTGAGAAAGAATTACAAAAAAGAATAAAAGCTAAAAAAGTACTAATAACTAGAGGTGGAGCTTGTATATGTTCTCATACAGGTCCAGATATACTTGCTATAAGTTGCTCTAACTAGAATATGACTAATTTTAAAACAAAGTGTAAATAATAGATATAATGATTAAGATAAGTAACTAAGCTACTTTTGTATTGTTAAAATATAGTATTTTTGATAAGATAATACATAGGATAGTAAACGCGTTTTTTAGCAAAAGAGGAGGTACAAGCTTTAATGTTTGAACATAAAATATTTACAATGGATTTAGCAGGAAGAGAGCTTTCGGTTGAAATAGGAAAGATAGCAGAACTTGCTAGCGGAAGCGCCATAATTAGATACGGGGAAACTATGGTTATGGTAAATGTTTCAAAATCAGCAAAACCAAGAGATGGAATAGACTTCTTCCCTCTAAGTGTTGATTATGAAGAAAGACTATATTCAGTAGGGAAAATACCTGGAGGATTTTTAAAGAGAGAAGGTAAGCCTTCAGAAAAAGCGATATTAACATCAAGACTTATAGATAGACCTATAAGACCATTATTCCCAAAAGGATTTAGAAATGATGTACAAGTTGTTGCTACAGTTTTATCAGTAGACCAAGATTGTACACCAGATATAGTTGCTATGATAGGGTCATCTATAGCTTTATCTATATCTGATATACCTTTTAATGGTCCTACAGGGTCGGTTTTAATAGGGTTAGTTGATGGAGCATTTGTTGTTAACCCAACAGCAGAACAAAGAGAAAAGAGTTCTCTTCACCTAGTAGTATCAGGAACTAAAGATGCTATAATGATGGTTGAAGCTGGTGGAGAAGAAATACCGGATGCATTAATGCTTGAAGCTATACTATTTGCTCATGAAGAAATCAAAAAAATAGTTGCATTTATAGAAGAAATAACTGCTGAAGTTGGAAAAGAAAAAATGGAAGTAGTTTTATTTAAACCTGATGAAGAGGTTGAAAAAGCGGTTCGTGAATTTGCTACAGATAAAATGAAAGAAGCAGTAAAAACTATAGAAAAACTTGAAAGAATGGAAAAAATGGATGCTGTTAAAGCTGAAACATTTGAGAAATTCGAAGAGTTATTAGAAGATTATGGAGTAGATATAGAAGAAACACTTCAAGCTATAATAAAAGAAGAAGTAAGAAAGTTAATAGTACATGAAAATGTAAGACCAGATAATAGAGGTTTAGAAGAAATAAGACCTATATGGTGTGATAACGGATTTATACCTAGAGCTCATGGTTCAGGATTATTTACAAGAGGTCAAACTCAAGTAATGTCTATAGCAACACTTGGAGCATTAGGAGATGTTCAAATATTAGATGGATTAGATGAAGAAGAAAGTAAGAGATATATGCATCACTACAACTTCCCAGCATACAGTGTTGGTGAAGCTAGACCATCAAGAGGTCCAGGAAGAAGAGAAATAGGACATGGAGCACTTGCTGAAAGAGCACTAATACCTGTTCTTCCATCAAAAGAAGAATTCCCATATGCAATAAGAGTAGTATCAGAGGTATTAAGTTCTAATGGTTCTACATCTCAAGGTAGTGTATGTGGTTCAACATTATCTTTACTTGATGCTGGTGTACCTTTAAAAGATATGGTAGCAGGTATTGCTATGGGTCTTATAAAGCATGATGATAAAGTAGCAGTACTTTCTGATATACAAGGTATGGAAGACCACTTAGGAGATATGGACTTTAAAGTAGCAGGAACTGAAAAAGGTATAACTGCTATACAAATGGATATAAAGATAGCTGGTATAGATAAAGAAATATTAGCTAAAGCATTAACTCAAGCTAAAGCTGGTAGAATACATATATTAAACGAAATGAGAAAAACAATATCAGCTCCAAAGCCAGAGTTATCTAAGTATGCTCCTAAAATAATAACAATGAACATAAATCCAGATAAGATAAGAGACGTTATAGGACCTGGTGGAAAAGTTATAACTAAGATAATAGAAGAAACTGGAGTTAAGATAGATATAGAGCAAACTGGAGAAGTATTTATAGCAGGAATAGATGCTGATATGATAAAACTTGCACAAAAGAAAATACATGATATAGTAGCTGAAGCTGAAGTAGGACAAACTTACACAGGTAAAGTTACAAGAATAATGAACTTTGGTGCATTTGTTGAAATACTTCCAGGTAAAGAAGGATTACTTCATATATCTCATATAGCTCACGAAAGAGTATCTAAAGTTGAAGATGTATTAAATATAGGTGATGAAGTAGAAGTTAAAGTTACTGAAATAGATGAAAAAGGAAGAGTTAATGTATCTAGAAAAGCATTACTTCCTAAACCAAAAAAAGACCATAAATAAATTTTAAATTAATAAAAATTTATAGATAGATAAAAAATCTTTCCGATATACGGAAAGATTTTTTTGTTTTTAAATATAAATAACA